>JAFVVI010000029.1 GCA_017502265.1 Oscillospiraceae bacterium | reverse complement strand
GGACATCACCACGGTGAGCACCATCACCACGAACACGATGAGCATCACTGCTGCGGCCACCACCACGGTGAGCACCATCACCACGAACACGACGAGCATTGCGGTTGCGGTCATCACCACGGTGAGCACCATCACCACGAACACGATGAGCATCACTGCTGCGGCCACCACCACGGTGAGCACCATCACCACGAACACGGCGAACATTGCTCTTGCGGTCATCATCACGACCATCACCATCACCACGCCGATGAGGTCTTTACCTCCTGGGGCGTGGAGACCCATAAGAAATTCACTATGGAAGCCATTCGCTTTGCCTTGCAGTCTTTGGATAGTGGTGCCTGTGGTATCGTCCTGCGGGCAAAGGGTATTGTGGCCGGCGAGAATGGGGAGTGGATTCATTTTGACTTTGTTCCCGGCGAGATGGATCTGCGTACCGGCTCTGCCGCGGTAACCGGAAAGCTTTGCGTCATTGGCTCTCAGCTGGATGAGGCTGGTGTAGCCAAACTGTTTGGAGTATAATATGGCCCAGATTCCCGTTTATGTATTTACCGGCTTTTTGGATTCCGGTAAGACCAAGTTTATCCAGGAGACGCTGGAAGATCCCCGGTTCAATGCTGGTGAGCGCACATTGCTTCTAATTTGCGAGGAGGGGGAGGAGGAATATGATTTCTCCGCCTACCCCCATAAGAATGTATTTTTAGAGGTCGTGGATCAGCAGACGGTCACCACCAAGCAATTGCAGGCCTTTGCCAAGAAGAACAAAATTCAGCGGGTAGTGGCTGAACTGAACGGTATGCAAATGGTTGGCGATATGTACAGCCGTTTTCCGGACGATTGGGTGGTAGCCCAGGAGGTTATGTTTGCGGATTCCACTACTATTATGGCCTATAACACCAATATGCGGAATCTGGTCATGGACAAGCTGGTGGGTGGACAGATGGTGGTTTTCAACCGTTTGACGCCGGGGCAGGACACGATGCCTTTCCATAAGCTGGTACGGGCCGCAAACCGCAGAATGGACATTCTTTATGACTATACCGACGGCACTACCGCCTATGACGAAATCGAAGATCCTTTGCCCTTTGATATCAATGCGCCGGTCATCACCGTTAATGACGAGGACTATGCCTTGTGGTACCGGGATGTGACGGAAGAGCCGCAAAAGTATGACGGCAAGACCGTCAGCTTCAAGGGACAGGTGGCTATGCTCCGACGGACCAAGGAGGGGATGTTTGCCCCCGGCCGGTTCGTAATGACTTGCTGTGAGGATGATATTCAGTTCTGCGGTGTGCCCTGCCGATATGAAAAGGCCCAGGAATTGGAATCCCGTTCCTGGGTAGCGGTGACAGCCACCATCCACGCAGAAAAGCACCCCCTGTACCAGGGCGCATTGGGCCCTGTACTGGATGCCCTACAGATCCGACCGGCAGAGCCTGCCCAGCCGGATGTGGCAACATTTTGATTGAAAGGAGCGGCTTATGTATCAGCCTTTAGCAGATCTTATCCGGCCCGAAACATTGGATGATGTGTTCGGTCAGGCCCATATTTTGGGTAAAGGCGCTGTGCTGCGCCGCTTGATCGATTCCGGCAAGATTCCCAATATGATTTTCTATGGCCCCAGCGGCACTGGAAAGACCACGGTGGCCAAGATCATTGCCAAGCAGACCAACCGTACGCTCTATCAGCTCAACGCCACCACCGCATCCACGGCGGATATTAAGGAAATCGTGGCCCAGCTGGATACTTTTTTAGCGCCCAACGGCGTGTTGCTGTATCTGGACGAGATCCAATCTTTTAATAAAAAGCAGCAGCAATCTCTCCTGGAACACATTGAAAACGGTAAGATTACTCTGATCGCATCCACTACAGAGAATCCGTATTTCTATGTGTTCAATGCGATCCTCAGCCGTTCCACGGTCTTTGAATTCAAGCAGCTTTCTGCCGATGCAGTCCTACAAGCGGTGCATCGGGCGGTGGCCTTTATGGAAGAGCGGACCGCTCTGCAGACAGTTTGCGAAGCGGGTGCATTGGAGTATATTTCTTCGGCCTGCGGCGGTGACCTGCGGAAAGCCCTCAATGCAGTGGAGGTGCTGTTCTCTGCCGGCGTGCCGAAGGGGGATACACTGACCCTGACCCTGGACGATGCCAAGGCCGTTACCCAGAAAAGCGCACTGCGGGCAGACCGGGACGGGGATAACCACTACGACCTGCTTTCCGCACTGCAAAAATCTATTCGCGGCTCTGACCCGGATGCCGCCTGCCATTATCTTGCCCGGCTTTTGGAGGTGGGGCAGATGCAGTCTGCCTGCCGCCGGCTGATGGTGATCGCGGCAGAGGATGTGGGCCTTGCATTTCCACAGATCATTCCTATCGTTAATGCCTGTGTGGATATGGCGCTGAAGCTGGGTATGCCGGAGGCCCGGATTCCCTTGGGGGATGCGGCTGTGCTGATGGCTACTTCGCCAAAATCCAATACCGGTCATATTGCATTGGATAGCGCCCTTGCCGACATTCGCAAGGGCAAAACCGGCGATTTTCCCCGCCATCTGCAGAATATGCACGCGGATTCCTATACAATGGAGCGGGAACAGGGATATAAATATCCCCACGATTACCCCCATAGCTGGGTGCAGCAGCAGTACCTGCCGGATGAACTGGCGGGCACCCGTTACTATACCTACGGTGACAATAAGCTGGAGCAGCTTGCCAAGCAGTACTGGGAGGCCATCAAAAATGGACATTCAGCTAAATGATATTTTAGAAATGAAGAAAGCCCACCCCTGTGGCGAGAAATCCTGGAAGGTCCTGCGGACCGGCGCAGATTTTAGACTGAAATGCCTGGGGTGCGGGCACGAGATCATGGTACCCCGTTTTAAGGCAGAAAAAAATATTCGCAAGGTCATCAAAAACAACTCGACAGAATGAAACGGCAGCCGATTGCATCGGCTGCCGCATTTTTTGTTTTGGACCTGCTGTGGGTAGAATTCCACAGGGAAGTGGGAGAATCTGTATGCAAGTCCGCCACCGCAACCGACGCAATTTTTTAGAGGCGTGTCCTATACTATGGCTATCAACAAAGGGGGTGCGCGTATGACAGAGTACTTGCCGGGTGTATTTGTTCTATACTTTCTTGTGGACTTTCTTCTGCTGTTGGGCGCCGGTCGACTGTGCGCAGATCCTGCCAGATGGCCAAAAGCGGCGGCCGCCGCAGCGCTGGGTGGGATCTATGCAGGGGCTTGTCTGCTGCCGGGGTTTCATTTCCTGGGAAATCTCCTTTGGCGTAGTGTTAGCCTGCTGGTTATGGCGGTGATCGCCTACGGATTCTCGATAGCCGCCTTGCGAACAGGGCTGATTTTCAGCATTTTGTCCTTTGCATTGGGGGGCGCAGTGATGGGCATCGGCAGGGGAGGTCCGGCGGAGCTTTTGGGGACGGCGGGGGTCTTGTGTATCCTGTGCGGATTTGGGTTTCGGGGAAAAATGGGCGGTGTGGCATACATTCCTGTGGAGCTCTCTTATGGAGAAAAACGCCTGTGTCTGACAGCCCTGCGGGATACCGGCAACGGCCTTGTGGACCCTGTGACCGGCAGGCAGGTGCTGGTAGTTGGCGCAGATGTGGCCCAATCCCTGACGGGCCTGACCCGGGAGCAGCTTCAAAGACCGGTAGAATCCATTGGAACTTTGCCCGGCCTGCGGTTGATCCCATACCGCAGCATCAACTGCAGCAGCGGTTTCTTGCTCTGCATGCGGTTTCAGAATGTAAAAATCGGTTCTTGGCAGGGGAGCAGTCTTGTGGCATTTGCGCCTGAGTGGCTGCACCCGGAGGGGGCATATCAGGCATTGACAGGAGGAGCGGTATGAACGAACGGCTATGGAAATTATTGGTAAAAATGGGACTGGTGCGGCGGGAATGTGTCTACTACATCGGTGGGGCCGATGTGCTGCCGCCGCCGCTGAAGGGGGAGGATGAGCAAGCGGCGCTAATGGGCCTTGAACAAGGAGATGAACAGGCCAAGCAATTGCTGATCGAACGGAATCTGCGTCTTGTGGTGTTCATTGCCCGTCGATTTGAAAATACCGGTGTCAATTTAGAGGATCTCATTTCCATTGGCACCATCGGCCTGATAAAGTCTATCAATACCTACCGGCGGGATAAGAACATTAAGCTTGCTACTTACGCATCCCGGTGTATCGAAAACGAAATTTTAATGCACATTCGTAAAATATCCTCACAAAAGGCGGAGGTATCTCTGGATGAACCCATCAATATGGACTATGATGGAAACGAGCTGCTGTTATCGGATATTTTAGGTACAGATGAGGATATGATCCTGCGGCCTTTGGAGGACGATGTAGATCTTTGCGTGTTGCGGCAAGCGGTGAAGGCGCTGCCGGAACGGGAGCGGCAGATCGTGGTGATGCGCTTCGGTCTGTACGGCCATAAGGAACTGACCCAAAAAGAAGTGGCTCAGTATATGGGTATCTCCCAATCCTACATCTCCCGGTTGGAGAAACGGATCATGCTGAAACTGCGAAAGGAACTGTTACGGCAGACAAGCTGCGCATAAAATTACTTGCAATAGCCATAAGCCTATGCTATAATTTACATAGAGAATACATAAAAACAGATAGCAAAGGACTGGTGGTTATGCAGTATAAGGAAATATCAAAATCCGTACTGAAGCGTTTACCCGGTTATCTTACCTATTTAAAGAGCCTTCCCGAGGACGACGCCACATATATTTCCGCCACGGCCCTTGCCAACGCCTTGGGTATGGGTGAGGTGCAGGTCCGGAAGGATCTGGCATTGGTTTCTGACGGCGGGCGACCCAAGATTGGATACCATCGGAAGAGTTTGATGGAGGACATTAGTCAGTTCTTGGGCTATGACAATACCACCGACGCCATTTTGGTGGGCGCCGGCAAGCTGGGACAGGCGCTGCTGGGCTACAGCGGTTTTAAGGCCTATGGCCTGAACATTCTTGCTGCTTTTGATACCAACCCTGTGGCAGACAGAACCGAGGACGGCAAGCCGATCCTACCAATGGATGAATTGGAGAACTATTGCCGGAAAAATAAGGTCCTGATGGGCATCATCACCGTGCCTACGGCCTATGCCCAGCAGGTGTGCGACCAGATGATCGCTTGCGGTATCAAGGCGATCTGGACCTTTGCCCCCGTTCATTTGGATGTGCCGGAGAATATCCTGGTTCAGAGTGAAAATATGGCGAATTCTCTCGCCCTGCTCAGTATGCATCTGAAAGCCCAGATCAAAGAAAGTGATATACTGTGAGCAACCCGCAAATAAAAACAAAATTCCCGGAATGCTGATGCATTTCGGGAATTTTTGCGCAGTTAAGCGGGATAACAACCGTCTATGGTGTACCACCATTTGTAGGTGGTTTTGTTTTACTTACCGGGCTTAAAGCTATCCTTCAAGCTGACGGAACGGTTAAAGACCAGATGATCAGGGGTGGAATCCTTGCTGTCCGGACAGAAGTAGCCAAGACGCATGAACTGATAAGATGCAGGCGCTTTGGCATTCTTCAGGATGGCTTCCACCTTGCAGCCGGTAAGAACTTTCAGAGAATTGGGGTTCAGACAGGCCAGGAAATCCTTGCCTGCGGCATCGGGATCGGCATCGTCAAAAAGATTGTCGTACTGACGGACCTCGGCATCGCAGCAGGTAGCGGCATCCACCCAGTGAATGGTTGCGCCTTTGATCTTCCGTCCGTCGGCAGGATCGCCGCCCCGGGAATCCGGGTCGTAGGTTGCCAGCACTTCTGTGACATTACCGTTTTCGTCGGTTACACAGCCGGTGCAGGAAATCACATAAGCGCCTTTCAGCCGGCATTCAGGACCGGCAGGATACAGCCGCTTGTACTTGGGCACAGGCTCGGCCAGGAAATCGTCTGCTTCGATCCACAGATTCCGGGAGAAGGATACCTTCCGGGTGCCGTCCTCAGGCCGGTTGGGATTGTTCTCGATCTCGAATTCTTCGCTCTGGCCCTCGGGATAGTTGGTGATGGTCAGTTTTACAGGCTTTACAACCGCCATAACCCGCTGAGCGGTCTCGTTCAGATCTTCCCGCAGGCAGTGCTCCAGGAACGCATACTCAATGGTGTTGGGGGACTTGGCAACACCTACCCGGTCGCAGAAATTGCGAATGGAGGCGGGGGTGTAGCCACGGCGGCGCAGGCCGCACAGGGTGGGCATACGGGGATCGTCCCAGCCGGAAACATAGCCGTTTTCCACCAATGCTCTCAGCTTGCGCTTGGAAAGCACCGTGTGGTCGATACCCAGCCGGGCAAATTCGATCTGCCGGGGGTGGTGGGGAACGGAAACATTCTCAACGACCCAGTTGTAAAGAGGCCGATGGTTTTCAAACTCCAAAGAGCACAGGGAGTGGGTGATACCCTCCAGCGCGTCCTGAATGGGGTGAGCAAAGTCGTACATGGGGTAGATACACCACTTATCACCCTGGCGGTGATGATGCATATGCCGGATCCGGTAAATGACCGGGTCACGCATATTAAAGTTGCCGGAGGCCAGATCGATCTTGGCCCGGAGGGTGTAGCGGTTATCCTCAAACTCGCCGGCCCGCATTCTGGCAAACAGGTCCAGACTCTCCTCTATAGGCCGATCCCGATAGGGAGAGGTAGCGGGGGTGTTCAGATCACCACGATTCTCCTTGAATTCATCGGGGGTCAGCTCACACACATAAGCAAGCCCTTTTTTGATCAGCTCTACGGCATATTCATAGTCCTTCTCAAAATAGTCTGAACCGTAGTAGAACCGATCGCCCCAGTCAAAGCCCAACCAGCGGATATCCTCTTTGATAGCCTCTACAAACTCCACATCTTCCTTGGTGGGGTTGGTGTCGTCCATACGCAGATTGCACAGGCCGCCGTACTTTTCGGCAGTGCCGAAGTCAATGATCAAAGCCTTGCAGTGTCCAATATGCAGATAGCCGTTGGGCTCCGGGGGGAAACGGGTATGCACGGTCTTACCGGCATAGCGGCCACCCTCGGCAATATCTTCATCAATAAATGCGTGGATGAAATTCTTGCTTTCCGTAATTTCAGCCATCGTCTGCACCCTCTTTTCAGTTAAAATTCTGAAATATTATAACCCATTTTCTTCCGTTTTGCAACAACCAATCGTAAACAATCCCAAATTTTGCAGGCGGTTTTTTTGCAACATCACGAAAATGTAAATTTACCGAAAACAATTCGGTTTTTTTAGAAAATTATAGTTGTCAATTCGCCTGTCTTATATTAAAATATAAGTTAGCAATAGAAAGGGGTGATGGAGCTTGTCACAAATCAAGTACAAGCGTATCCTGTTAAAAATTAGCGGAGAGGCACTGGCCGGCGACCAACGCAGAGGTTTGGACTTTACGGTGGTCAATTCGGTGTGCAGCGTTATCAAAAAATGTGTAGATGAAGGTGTGCAGCTGGGTCTTGTGATCGGCGGCGGCAACTTCTGGCGCGGTGTAAAGGACGGCGCGGATAAAATGCAGCGCTCCCACGGCGATGCTATGGGTATGTTGGCCACGGTTATGAACGCCATTGCAGTGGCGGATGCTTTGGAAAAGCACGGCGTAGATGCCCGTGTACTGTCTGCTGTGGAGATGAACAAATTCTGCGAGTATTTTACCCGGGATACTGCTGACCGCTACTTAAACGAGGGCAAGGTCGTGATTTTTGCCGCAGGCACAGGCAATCCCTATTTCTCCACCGATACCGGCGCAGTGCTCCGTGGTGTGGAAATCGAGGCTGACGCCATCCTGATGGCCAAGAATGTGGACGGCATTTACTCTGCCGATCCCAATACTGACCCCACTGCCGTGAAATTCGATACCCTTACATATGACGAGGTCCTGGCCCGTCACCTGAAGGCCACCGATACAACGGCTATGACACTGGCTATGGATAATCATATGACCCTGGTATGCTTCGCCCTGAAAGACCCCCAGAACATATACCGCGTCGTCTGCGGTGAGAACATTGGAACAATCGTAAAGGAGACTATGTAATATGAGCGTAGATTTTACTGAATTCAGCAAAAAAATGGAAAAGAGCCTGTCCCACCTGGCTGAGGAATTTGATGCTGTCCGCGCAGGCCGCGCTAATCCCAAGGTTTTAGATCGTATCACCGTGGAATACTATGGCCAGGAGACTGCCCTCAACGGTGTGGCAACCATTTCTTCTCCAGATGCCCGCAGTCTGGTGATCCAGCCCTGGGATACCTCTTTGCTCAAAGAGATCCAGAAAGCGATCCAGATGAGCGATCTGGGCATCACCCCCCAGAATGACGGCAAGGTAGTCCGTTTGATCTTCCCTCAGCTGACCGAGGAGCGCCGTAAGGAGCTGACCAAGCAGGTCAAGAAGTACGCAGAGGATGCCAAGGTGGCTATGCGGAACATCCGTCGGGATGGTATGGACTATGTTAAGAAACTGAAGAAGAACTCCGAAATCACCGAGGACGACCAGAAGAAGGCAGAGAAGGATCTGCAGGATATGCTGGATAAGTTCACCAAGAAGGTGGACGAGGTCCTGGCGGCAAAGGAAAAGGAACTGATGGCAATCTGATTGCTCAGGTTATAGATTGGGGGTGCTTGCACCCCCAATTCCTGCTATATTTGAAAGTGAAAGGAGTCAGCGATGGCACCTTCTTGTGATATGAATAAACAGCCTGTCCCCAGGCATATTGCTATTATTATGGACGGCAACGGCCGTTGGGCCAAGAACAGGGGACTGCCCCGCACAGCCGGTCATGCAGCTGGCGCGGAGGCATTTCGTAAAATTGCCAATTATTGCCGTAGTATCGGTGTGGAATATCTGACGGTGTATGCCTTTTCTACGGAGAATTGGAAACGCTCGGAAGAGGAGATCAGCGGCATTATGCGTCTGCTGGGCGCGTATTTGAAGGAAGCCCTCCGGGATATGGAGAAAAACAAGGTGCGCTTCCGGTTTTTCGGTGACCTGACCCGCTTGAGCCCTCAGTTGCAAAAGCTTTGCCTGGAGGCCCAGGACCGCTCAAAGGATTATGATATCCAAGTTAATTTTTGTTTAAATTACGGCGGACGGGATGAACTGGTGCGGGCCGCAAAGGCTTTTGCCCGGGATGTGGCAGACGGCAAGAAACAGCCGGAGGAGCTGACGGAAGCGATGCTTTCCGGATACCTGTATTCTGCGGATGTACCCGACCCTGAGCTGATCATCAGACCCTCCGGGGAGATGCGGACCAGCAATTTCCTTTTGTGGCAGTCTGCTTATTCGGAGTATGTATTTTTGAATGTTTTGTGGCCTGATTTCGGTCCGGCAGACCTGGATGAGGCCATTGGGGAGTATCACCGGCGCAACCGTCGGTTTGGAGGTGTGTAAGAAGTGAAGGTACGCATATTGGCTGCGGTGGTGCTGCTGCCGTTGCTGCTGGCGGTGGTACTGTTCCTGCCGAAGCTCTGCACAGCGATCCTGTTCGGCGCTATGTGCGCCATCGCCGCCAAAGAGCTTTTAAGCGGTACAGGCCTGGTAAAGCAACCTCGTCTCGTCACATACGGTATGATTATGGCCTTTTTTGTTGCGGTCTGGAGCAGTATGTGGACTGTGTACACGTTGGTGCTTCTGGGTATGTTTTGCCTGTTTGTCATGCTGGCAGTTGAGCTACTGATGAATCATCGGCAGATGAAATTTGAAGAACTGGCGCTGACCTTCGTGGCGGGTTATATTCTGCCGTTTCTGCTCAGCGCAGTGGTGCGAATTCACAACTGGACAAACGGCCGGGTGCTGATCCTGTTGCCCTTTGTCATCTCCTTTATGTCGGATACCGGCGCATATTTTACCGGCTGTTTTCTGGGTAAGCGTAAGCTTGCTCCCGAGATCAGTCCCAATAAGACTGTTGAAGGCCTGATCGGCGGCCTTGTTGGCGCGGTGGTCGGTGTGGTACTTTACTGCTTGGTGATGGAAAAATTTTTGCATTTTGCGGTAAACTATTACTATATTCCCATCTATGGCATCCTGGGCTCTTTGGCCGCAGTTCTGGGCGATCTGTGCTTCTCTGTGGTGAAACGGCAGACCGGCATCAAGGATTACGGCAATCTGATCCCCGGCCACGGCGGTATTCTGGATCGTTTCGATTCTATGATCGTGGTTGCGCCCTTAGTGGAATTACTTATGCTTTTTATCCCAATGGTGGTGAAATAAAATGGTAAAATCCGTGAGCATCCTCGGCTCTACCGGCTCCATTGGCCGGCAGACCCTGGATATTGTCGACAACTTAAAAATTCCCGTAGCCGCGTTGACCGCCGGCACCAATGTGGAACGAATGGCCCAGCAGTGCCGTACCTACCGGCCCGGTCTGGCGGTTATGGCAACCCAGGAAGCGGCAATGCAGCTACAGGCTGCCATCTCAGACCTGCCTACCCGGGTAAGCTGGGGAGAGGAAGGACTCGTGGAGTCAGCTACCGTAGCCGAGGCAGATTGCGTCATCACTGCGGTGGTGGGTATGGTGGGCTTGAAGCCTACCCTGGCAGCCATCCGCGCCGGCAAGCGCATCGGCCTTGCCAATAAGGAGACCCTGGTCTGCGCCGGTGAGCTGGTGATGGCAGAGGCCAAGCGGTACAATACGGAGATTATCCCTGTGGACTCCGAGCATTCTGCGATTTTCCAATGCTTAATGGGCAGCCGCAGAAAAGAGGAGATCAAGCGGATCATTCTGACCTGCTCCGGCGGCCCGTTCTTTGGAATGGACCGAAAAAAACTGCAGACCGTCACCAAGGCAGACGCTCTGCGCCATCCCAACTGGAAGATGGGTCAAAAAATCACCATTGACTGCGCCACACTGATGAACAAAGGCCTGGAAGTGATTGAGGCTATGCGTCTGTATGACCTGCCCTTGGAGCAGGTGGATGTGCTGATCCACCGGCAGAGCATCGTCCATTCCATGGTGGAATTTACCGACGGCGCGGTGATGGCCCAGATGGGCGCGCCGGATATGCGCCTGCCCATTCAGCTGGCTATGACCTACCCGGAGCGGGAAGCCTGCCCGGTGGATGCCCTTGACCTGCTGACCTGCGGTGACCTGACCTTTGCCAAGCCGGATATGGAGGCGTTCCCTTGCCTTGCTTTGGCCAGAGAATGCGCCAAGCGGGGCGGTACGGCATGCCCGGCAATGAACGGCGCCAACGAAGAGGCGGTGGCCATGTACCTGCGGGACGAGATCGGTTTTTATGACATCTATGATCTTGTGTCCAAGGCAGTGGATGCGGTACCCTTTATCCAGAATCCCACGCTGGAACAAATTTTAGAAACTGACCAATTGGCCAGGGAGGCAGTACGCCGCGGGGCCAAGAAATAATCGAGGATTTTTATGACCATTCTGTTTGCAGTTTTACTTTTCAGCATCTTAATATTTGTCCACGAACTGGGCCACTTTCTGGCGGCAAAGGCCTTCAAGGTCCGGGTCAATGAATTTGCCATGTTTATGGGCCCTGCAATTGTAAAATGGGGAAAAGGGGAGACCCAATACTCTATTCGCTGTATTCCCATCGGCGGCTATTGCGCCATGGAGGGTGAGGACCAGGATACCGATGACCCCCGTTCTTTCCAAAAGGCGGATTGGTGGAAGCGGCTGATTATTTTAGTTGCCGGTTCTGCTATGAATCTGGTGGCCGGTTTTCTGATCCTGGCCATTGTCTTTGCCCCTGCCAAGCAATTTATCACCCCTGTTATTGACAAGGCGGAGCCCGGTTGCACAGTGGTCCGGGAGGGTGGCCTGCAGGTAGGCGATGAGCTTGTGGAAATAGATGGGGAACGGATCTATGTCCAGTCGGATTTTTCTATGTTTCTCCAGCTGAATCCCAGCCAGACCCACGACCTTGTTGTGCGTCGGAACGGCCAAAAACTGGCGTTTGACGATTATCAGATGGAAAAGCACCTGTTCCCCGGCGAGGAAACAGAGCGTTACGGATTTTCCTTCGGCGTGGAAGATGCCACATTTGGCAAGAAGATCCAGTACACCTGGCATTCCGGCTTGAATGTTATTCGTAGCGTCCGGCTGAGCCTGCAGATGATGGTATCCGGGCAGGCGGGCCTGAAGGATATGACCGGCCCGGTGGGTATCGTGCAGATTATGTCCGATTCTGCTGAATCCGCGGAGAATTCGATGGATGCATTTTTAAATATGCTTTATATCGGCGGCTTTATCGCCATCAATCTGGCGGTGATGAATATGTTGCCCATTCCCGCATTGGACGGCGGCCGCGTCTTTGGCCTGCTGCTGACCTGCGCCATCGAGGGCATCACCCGAAAGAAATTAGATCCCAAGTATGAGGGGTATATTCACGGCGTTGGTATGATCCTGCTCCTTGCCTTTATGGCAATTATCCTATTCAAGGACATTTTTGTGATTTTTAAGAGGTAACGGCTATGACAAGACAGATTTTGGTGGGGGAGGTCCCCATTGGCGGTGGCGCACCCATCGCAATCCAGTCTATGCTCAATACAAAGACCACCGATGTGGAGGGTTCTCTTGCCCAAATCCGCAAGTTGGCCTCTGCCGGTTGTCAGATTGTCCGTTTGGCAGTGCCCAACCGGGAGGCGGCGGAGAAATTTGCTGAGATTTGTAAGGCTTCGCCCCTGCCGCTGGTGGCAGATATCCATTTTGACTATAAGCTGGCCCTGTTGGCCGCGGAAGGCGGCGCAGCCAAGATCCGTATCAACCCCGGTAATATCGGCGGGGAAGAGAATGTGCAGGCGGTGGTTGCGGCCTGCAAGCAACGGAATATTCCCATCCGCATTGGTGTCAACGGCGGCAGCCTTGATAAAAAATTACTGGAAAAGTACGGTCACCCTTCAGCTGAGGCGCTGGTGGAAAGCGCCTTCCAGCACCTGGAACTGCTGGAAAAGTACGACTTTTACGACACCTGCGTGTCTATGAAATCCTCCAATGTGCCCACAATGGTGGCAGCGGCCAGATTGTTCCGCAGCAAGTGCGATTATCCCATCCATATCGGCGTGACGGAGACCGGTCCTGTGCGTATGGGCCTGATGAAGTCCGCAATGGGAATCGGTGCGCTTTTATTGGACGGCATCGGTGATACAATCCGGGTAAGCCTTACTGATGACCCGGTGGAGGAGGTCTACGCAGCCAAGGATATTCTCAAGGCTGCCGGCCTGCGGAAAGAGGGCGTGAATATTATCTCCTGCCCCACCTGCGGGCGTACACAAATCGACCTGATCGGCCTTGTAAACCGTGTAGATGAAGCGCTGAAAGACTGCCAAAAACCTATCACCGTTGCGGTTATGGGTTGTATTGTCAACGGTCCCGGGGAAGCCCGGGAGGCAGATATCGGTATTGCTGGCGGCGATGGCTGCGGTATGCTGTTTGAAAAGGGTCAGCAGATCTGTAAGCTGCCCTACGATGCATTACTGCCTGCGCTTTTAGAGAGAATCGAAGCAATGTAAAGAGGTTTTTATGTCACAAAATGTATACCTTTTGAATATGTTTGCGGACTATGCGCCGTCTGAGGAACTGCGTGAGGCATTTTCTCAGGCGGCCATTGCCGCTGCGGATATAGATCCGGCTACCCGGTCGGTATCCATAGCCATCCACGCGGAGCGCTACATACCGGAAAAATACATCAAGCAGATTCAAAAGGAAATTGAAGCATCCTACGGTCTGGACAAATTGAAGATCAAGGCAACCTATCCTGCCGACCAGTTGGAAAATATGGGGTATGAGGACTTGATGGCCTTGTTTATTGCCTGCGACTCTATGAGCCGCGGTTCGCTGGCCGGCGCCCGCTGGGAGTGGGAGGATGGGATTCTGCATATTTACCTGAAGGCTAACGGCAAAGATGCCTTGCAGGAGGCCGTACCCACGGTGGTAAGGCAGCTGCAGGAGATGTTTGACACCCAAGTATCTATTGCGATCCATCCGGGCCAGATACTGGAGGGACAAGCCCTTTTCGATGCTATGGAGCAGATGCGCGGCAGTATCCTGACTGACCTGCCCAGAGTATCTGCTATGCCCAAAAAAGAACAGGCGGCGCCGGCAGACCAATCCACCATTTACGGAAAGTCCTTTAAGGGCAAGAGTGTGCCGATGGATGAACTGAATCTGGATATGGGCAGTGTGATTGTAGAGGGCCGGGTGTTTAGCGTAGAACATAAGGAGCTGAAAAAGCGCAACGCCTGGGTCATCAATTTTGATATGACCGATCACCGTGGTTCTGTGCGGATCAATCGGTTTATGGAAAATAATGAGGCCAAGCCGATCCTGGAGCAGGTGAAGGTAGGTTCTGTCTTGAAGGTGCAGGGCCGCCTGCAAATCAACCAGTTTGATAATGAGATGGTACTGCGGCCAAATGCCATTATGCCCGGCGCTATGGAAAAGCGAAAGGATCTGGCAGAAGGGGACAAGCGGGTGGAGCTGCACCTGCATACCATTATGTCCAATATGGATGCTTTAACCAATACCAAAGATGCCATCAAACAAGCGGCTGCCTGGGGTCACAGAGCCATCGCCATCACCGACCACGGCTGCTGCCAGTCCTTTACCGACGCGCTGCACACGGTGGAGGATTGGAAGGGCGCGCCGAAGGTGGCCGGCACAGATGAGGATATTAAGATCCTCTACGGCTGCGAGGGATATTATGTAAACGATGTGGATGATCGGATCGTGGTCCACGGTAGCCGGGATATGTCCTTTACGGAAGCCTATGTTGCTTTCGACCTGGAGACCACCGGCCTTTCCTCCCGGGACGACAAGATTATCGAGATTGGCGCGGTGCTGATGGAAAACGGCCGGGAGATCGACCGTTTCCAGACCTTTGTTGATCCCGGCATGAAACTGTCCAAGGAAACCACGGAACTGACCGGCATCACCGATGCTATGCTCCGGGGCGCGCCCAAGCTGGAGGAGGTTTTCCCCAAGTTCCTGGAATTTGTGGGTGACCGGGTGCTGGTGGCCCACAATGCGGATTTTGATACCGGTTTTATCCGGGCCGCCTGTCAGCGACTGGGCTATGCCTACAATTTAACCTCTGCCGATACACTGATACTTTCCCAGAATCTGATGCCCAATCTGGGCAAGTTCAAGCTGGATATTGTGGCCAAGGCCCTGAGCTTACCGGAATTCAATCACCACCGGGCCGCAGACGATGCGGTTACCTGTGGCCTGATCATGGCAAAAATGCTGGAAAAGCTGACAGAAATGGGCATCACCAACCTGCAGGCCGTTAACCCGGCTATGGAGGGCCTGCGTTCCAAGAATCAAATTGGCAACCGGCACGCCCGTCATATTATCCTGTTTGCCAAGAACCAGCTGGGCCTGCGGAATCTGTATGAACTGATAAGCCTTTCCAATCTGGAGTACTTCAAGCGCCAACCCCGTATGCCCAAGTCTGAAATTCTCCGACTTCGAGAGGGCCTTGTTATCGGCTCCGCCTGCGAGGCCGGCGAGCTGTTTCAGGCCATTATGGACGGTAAGAGTGAGGACGAGCTGAAGCGCATTGCTTCCTTCTATGACTTTTTGGAAATCCAGCCCATCAGCAACAATGCTTTTATGCTGGACAAGGGGATCGTCAAGACCGAAGAGGAACTGCGGGAATTTAACCGTACGGTGGTCCGTCTGGGTGAAATGCTGGATAAGCCTGTGGTGGCTACCGGCGACGTGCATTTCCTCCATCCCGAGGATGAGATATTCCGGCACATTCTTTTGGCCACCAAGGGCTTTGAGGACTGTGACCGGCCCAATCCTTTGTATTTCCGCACCACCGATGAGATGCTCCGGGAATTCTCTTATCTGGGAGAGGACAAGGCCTACGAGGTGGTCGTTACAAATCCCAATCTGATCGCCGATATGTGCGATGTTGTGCGGCCTGTTCCTCATAACCTGTTTGCCCCCAAGATTGAAAACTCTGTGGAGGATCTGAAGGCACTGGTCTACGGTAAGATGCATCGGCTCTATGGCGAGAATCCCCCGGAGTTGATCCGCAAGCGTATCGACACGGAGCTGAACGATATCATAACCTGTCACTATGATGTGATCTATATGTCTGCCCAGCGCCTGGTGCAGAATTCCCTGGAGCACGGCTATCTGGTTGGCTCCCGTGGCTCTGTCGGCTCGTCTATTGTGGCCTTTATGTCCGGTATTACCGAGGTTAATTCCTTCCCGCCCCACTACCGCTGCCCCAATCCGGAATGTAAGTATACCACCTTTGATGTTCCCGAGGGCTTTGCCTGTGGCGCGGACCTGCCGGATGCGGTGTGTCCCAAGTGCGGCACGCCCTATGCCAAGGAGGGCTTTAACATTCCCTTTGAGACCTTCCTGGGCTTTGGCGGCGACAAAGTGCCGGATATTGACCTGAACTTCTCTGGTGAATACCAGGCCAATGCCCACGCTTACTGTACGGAAATGTTCGGAAAATCTCATGTTTTCCGGGCCGGCACAGTGGGTACAGTGGCAGAAAAGACGGCTTTTGGCTATGTAAAAAAATACCTTTCCGAGCGGGGAAAGACAGCCTCGGCTGCGGAGGTAAACCGACTGTCTGCCGGTTGTGTGGGTGTGCGCCGGACCACCGGTCAGCACCCGGGCGGTCTGGTGGTTATCCCCCAGGAAAATGAAATCTGGGATTTCTGCCCGGTGCAGCACCCGGCAGATGACCCCAATTCCGACCAGATCACCACCCATTTTGAATATCACTCCATGGAGGAAAACCTTCTGAAGCTGGATATGCTGGGTCACGATGACCCCACCATGATCCGTATGATGGAGGATATGACCGGTGTGGATGCCAAGACAATCCCCTTAGATGATAAAGATACCATGTCGATCTTTACATCCTCCAAGGTGCTGGGCTACGAGAACGATAAAATATTAGGACCCACCGGCGCGGTGGCCGTGCCGGAGTTTAATACCCGGTTTACCCGGGGCGTTCTGCTAGACACCAAGCCGGAAAAGTTTGATTTCCTGGTGCGTATCTCCGGCTACACCCACGGTACGGATGTGTGGCTGGGCAATGCCAAGGACCTGATCGTGTCCGGAACTGCCAGCGTGGACCAGACCATTGGTTGCCGTGACGATATTATGATCTATCTGATCGCCTGCGGCCTGCCGGAAAAGCGCGCTTTCAAGATCATGGAGGCTGTGCGTAAGGGCAGGGGACTGCCGGATGGCGCGGAGGAAGAGATGCGGGCTGCCGGCGTGCCGGATTGGTATATCGGATCCTGTAAGAAGATCAAGTATCTGTTCCCCAAGGCCCACGCGGTGGCTTATGTTATGATGGCTTTCCGTATCGCTTGGTTTAAGGTGAATCATCCGCTGGCATTCTATTCCGCGTATTTCTACCGCCGCAGCCAGAAAGGCGGCTTTGATGCGGTGCTGATGACCGGTGGTATGGATATGGTAGTTGCCAATATCCACGCCATCGAAAACAATGAAGATGCTACCGCCAAGGATGAGGACCTGCTGACCACATTGGAGGTAGTCTATGAGTTCTATCTCCGGGGCTTCGAGTTTGCCCCTATCAGCCTGTACCATAGCCACGCAACCAAATTCTTGATTAAAGACGGCAAGCTGCTTCCACCCTTTGTGGCGGTGTCCGGCCTGGGTGAAACCGCTGCCTGGGATCTGATGAACGGCAGAGAGGGCAGAAGCTTCCTGTCCATTGAGGAAGTGGCTGCAGCCTGTCCTAAGGTGTCCAAGACCCACTTGCAAATGCTCAAAGAAGCAGGGGCATTCGGCGATTTGCCGGACACCAGCCAGGTAAACCTGTTTGACATTATTTAGAGGTGATACTATGCAAGACATTGGTATGCAGTTCCATATCCGCTGCAAGGCGGGGGATGTAGGCAGATATTGCTTCCTGCCCGGCGATCCGGGCCGGTGTGAAGCAATCGCTTCCCACTTTGACAACCCTGTCCACATCGGTATGAACCGGGAGTATAACATCTACACCGGCTATCTTCTGGGAGAAAAGGTCTCTGTCTGCTCCACTGGCATCGGCGGTCCGTCGGCCTCTATTGCTATGGAGGAACTATCTGCCATCGGCGCGGATACCTTTATTCGCATCGGTACCTGCGGCGGCATCCATATGGATGTGCTGCCCGGTGATGTTGTGGTAGCCACCGGCGCTGTGCGCTTTGAACATACCTCCCTGGAATATGCTCCCATTGAATTTCCGGCAGTACCGGATTTCGCAATTGTTGCAGCGCTGAAAGCCGCAAGCGAGGATTTGGGCTACCGCACCCACACAGGCGTTGTCCAGTGCAAAGACTCCTTCTACGGCCAGCATTCCCCCGAAAAAAGCCCTGTCAGTTATGAATTGCTGCAGAAATGGGAAAGCTGGAAACGACTGGGTGTGAAGGCCAGCGAAATGGAATCAGCGGCGCTGTTTGTTGTGGCGGCGGCATTGGGTGTCCGCTGCGGCAGCTGCTTCCACGCGGTGTGGAATCAGGAACGGGAAAAGGCCGGTCTTGCCATGCCTATGACCGAGGATACCTCCGGCGCGATCCGTGTAGGTATTGAAGCAATGAAACGGATCATTGCCGCAGATAAAAAATAAGAAAAGAAGACCTCTTAAACAGAGGTCTTCTTTCTATCAGGAATTTGCGATAATACTACGGCAATCAGTACCAGCGCGCAGCCCAATCCTTCCCAGGGTGTCAGGCGCTCGCCCAAGATCAGCCAGCCTGCCAGAACGGCAAAAACCGATTCCATACTCATAAGCAATGAGGCGGTAGCCGGATGCATATCCCTTTGCCCGATCATTTGCAGGGAATAGGCAATGCCCATAGACAGGCAGCCGGCATAAGCCAGCGGTCCAATGCAGTTGCCGATTCCCTCCCAGGTGGGTGTTTCAGTCAAGAACATCACAGCCCCGGAAAGTGCCGCGCACAGAAGACTGCTGATGCAGTTGAGCCGAATGCAGTCTACCTTGTTTGCAAACATATCCACACACAGGATCTGCAGGGCGAAAGCCAGCGCGCAGCCCAGTAGCAATAAGTCGGCGGTTGCGATGGCCGTTACGCCTGCGCAGCTGAGAAAATATAATCCCACAACCGCCAGAGCCACGCTGATAGGTATCCATTTTGATGGTTTTTGCCCCCGGAAAATGCCCAGTATGGGTACAAATACAATATACATCGCGGTGAGGAACGCGGATTTTCCCGCGTCGGTATCCACGATACCCATCTGCTGCAGATTGACCGCAATAAACAGCGGCGTGCCGCATAGAAAACCGGCCTTCCATAAAGTTGGGTCGCACCAACTGCGCCAAAAGTTCTTGCCGGATAATTTGTCGGAAACGGCAATGATGGGAAGCAAGACCAGTACAGCCATAAGGCATCTGACCGCCTGGAAGGTAAAGGGCCCGATATGATCCATGCCTATACTTTGGGCCACAAAGGCAGTACCCCAGATAACAGTTGCTACGATAATGGACAAACTGCCTTTTATTTGTTTTTTCATAAGTAAATCACCGGGTAGAATTCTACCATACCAAGGAAATAAATACAAGGAAAACTTTCTTTTTGGCATGCAATGTGGTATAATAATAAAAATCCTTTAGGAGGCAAGATTATGGATAAAGTTCGCGAGCGTTCCCAGATTCCTGTGGAGGATACCTGGGCAACAGAAGATATGTACCCCAGCGATGCAGCATGGGAAGAAGAACTGGCTACGCTGGAGCAGGATCAGAAGGAGCTGGTCGGCTATGCGGGCCGGCTGGGGGAGAGCGGTGAGGTTTTGTTTGCCTATCTGCGCAAGTCGGAAACCACCGATGAGAAAATTTCCCTGCTGGCAAACTACTGTATGCGCAAAAGCGATGAAGATACCCGCAATGCCACCTACCAGGCAATGACCGGTAAGTTTATGAGCATCGTTGTGGCAATTGGCGCGGCTCTCAGCTTTGAGACACCGGAGCTATTGGCCATTCCTGAAGAAACTATGGATAGTTTTTATGCTGAATGTCCCGCTTTGGAGCGCTATCGCAGAGCGCTGACCAATGTGCGCCGGAAAAAGGCCCATATTCTGTCTCCTGCTGAGGAAAAGCTGCTGGCTTCTGCCGGCGAACTATCCCAGACACCGGATACAGTTTACGGTATGTTTGCCGATGCAGATTTGAAATTTGCTGATGCGCTGGATGCCCAGGGTAACCCGCATACCGTCAGCCAGGCCACTTTTGTGCCCATCCAAAGCGGAGCAGACCGGGTCCTGCGGAAGAATGCCTACGAGAGCCTGTACAAGGGCTTTTCCGACTTCAAAAATACCGCAGCTGCGCTGCTCAATGCCCAGAATAAGCAGCTGAAATTCTTTGCAGAGGCGCGGAAACACGAAAATGCCTTTGAGGCGGCGCTATTTAATACCAATGTGCCCACCTCTGTGTACCTGAATCTTATCGAAACCGTTCACAAGAATATGGATAAAATGCACCGTTATGTCCGACTGCGGAAGAAAATGCTGGGCGTGGACGAGCTGCATTTCTACGATGTGTATACCCCATTGGTTGCCGATGTGGATCAGAAGATTCCCTTTGCCGATGCCAAGCAGACGGTGTATGATGCGCTGGCACCCTTGGGTGAGGAGTACCGCAAGATCCTCAAAGAAGGCTTTGAAAACCGCTGGATCGATGTGTATCAGAACGAAGGTAAGCGCAGCGGCGCCTACTCCGCCGGCGCAAAGGTCCATCCTTATGTGCTGCTGAACTACTCCGGCACTCTGGACAGCCAGTTTACCCTGGCCCACGAGATGGGTCACGCTCTGCACTCCTACCTGTCAAACAAGCACCAGAATCCTGTGGATGCGAATTATGTGATCTTCGTAGCTGAGGTTGCCTCCACCTGCAATGAAGCGCTGCTGATGGAGTATCTGCTGAACAAGACCACCGACAAAAAAGAACGAATCTATCTCATTAACCACTTCTTGGAGCAGTTTAAGGGCACACTGTACCGCCAGACCATGTTCGCTGAGTTCGAGCTGAACATCGGCAAAATGGTGGCCGAGGGCCAGACCCTGACGGCAGATGTACTGTGCAGGGAGTATCGGCGTCTGAATGCGGAATATTTTGGCCCGGATATGGTGGTTGACGATCAGATTGCCGTGGAGTGGGCAAGAATTCCCCATTTCTACTATAATTATTATGTGTTCCAGTATGCGACCGGCTACTCCGCAGCTATCGCCCTGTCCCGGCGGATCCTGAAGGAGGGCGAGCCTGCCGTGGCCGATTACCTGAAATTCCTGTCCGGCGGCTGCTCCAAGAGTCCCATTGACCTGCTGAAGGGCGCAGGTGTGGATATGACCGGCCCGGAGCCTGTGGAGGCTGCCCTTTCTTTGTTCGGCCAGCTGCTGGACGAGATGGAAACACTGATAGGTGAATGATATGGCAGAAATTTTCCTTCCCACACTGCATACTTTTGCTATGAAAAATACCTTTACCGGCTCCTGCGGACCGCTGCGGTTTAAGATCGTTCCCAAGGTGGAGATGCTGACCGCTAAGGAGGTAGATATGCAGAACAGTTCTATTTTTGCAGAATTCTGGCACGGCCCGCTGTGCTATGAAAAGAGCCAAATAGAAGGTCAGGCAACCTTTCCCATGAGTGAAGATGGCCGCCAGGCCCTGAAGACCTGGCTTGAAAGTAATATTTAAAAGAAAGTGCGTGCTTCGGCACGCACTTTCTTTGCATATTGACTTTCAAAGTTGTCGATGCTATAATTACATAGATTTTTAGACGAATAGAGATGATATATATGGAAAAGAAAAAAATTTGGACAATCGTTGAAATTGTTCTGATATCCCTACAAGCGCTGATGCAGACCCTTGCCACCATGGTGGTACTGCAGCTGAATATGCTGCCGGATGAGTATGTTGCTATTTTTGTTGTGGCAATGGTGTTGCTTTTAGCAGCCACTGCGCTCTTTATGTTTATTCCTGTCAAGCGTCGGATCAGATTGTGGCGCCGGATCGTTTCCTGCATTTTATCAGCAGTGATTATTGCTGGCAGTTTGCTTGTGTCCAAAGTGGTCTATGATGCCCATAATCTGCTGAATGATGTTACAGGCGTTGACTCCACTGCCCGCAGTTCCTATGTACTGGTGCTGAATGAATCTCCTGCGCAATCCCTGAAGGATACAAAAAACTTCCGGTACGGTGCGGTGAGCAAATATGATGTTGACAATACCCAGCAGCTGATCCTTGCAATTGAGCAGGAGATCAAGACAACTATCAACCTGACATATTATGAGCAGACAACGATGATGATCGATGCGCTTTATAATAAGGAAGCAGATGTGATTATTATGAATGGCGCAAGTATTTCTTTGCTGGTTGAACAGACCGGTTATGAAGACTTTTTGAGCCGTGTGCGGGTTCTGCATACAATGTCCTTTGAGGAAAAGGAACCGGAAAAAGAGGTCAATAGAGGGGCAATTGATAGCACGCCTTTCGTTATGTATATCAGCGGCTCGGATACAAGGAGTCGGTTTTTGACCGTGGGCCGCAGCGATGTGAATATTCTGGTAGTAGTAAACCCGGTTACGAAGCAGATTCTGCTTTTAAGCACTCCCAGAGACTATTATGTCCCCAACCCGGCAGGCAAGGGCGCCCTTGATAAGCTGACCCACTGCAGCAACAGCGGTGTGGATGTCTCCATGAAGGCACTGGGTGATTTGTATGACATTGATGTTGACTACTATTGCCGGATCAACTTCGTCGGATTTGAAAAACTCATTGATGCCATTGGTGGTATTTCTGTTTACTCAGACCAAAGCTTTACAGCAGTCAACGGTATATCCTTTAATAAGGGTATGAACGACTTGAATGGTGAGGAAGCTTTGTGGTATGTACGGGAACGCTATAATGTAGCAGGCGGCGATCATACCCGAGGCAGGCACCAGATGCAGATAATCCAGGCAGTTTTTGAAAAAATGACCAGCAGTAAAACCATGATCTCCAATTACTCCAATATTATTAAGAGTTTGGAAGGTATGTTTGCAACCAGCCTCAGCACAGAGGAGATCAGCAGTCTTGTTAAAATGCAGTTGAGTGATATGGCTTCCTGGAATATGCGTAGTTATTCCGTCACCGGCAATAGTGATTATAAGGAAACATATTCTGCTCCCGGTCAAGAACTGTATGTTATCTGGCCCGACGAGAATTCTGTGAATCATGCGCAGGAGCTGTGTAAAAAAGTAATGCACGGCGAAATCCTGACCGATGCGGATATGACACCGGCGAAATAATGAAAATCGTTGACAAACAACGGTTTTATGGTAAAATATACGCAATAGGCAAATGCAATGCGGAAGCTAAGAAACGGACGCTACCTCAGCGAGAGGAGGATGGTGAAAGCTCCTCGTACAGGTCGGTTTCCAGCCACTTCCAAGCGGCCCGGGAGGACCGGGACGGGCGCTCCCGTTACAGAGTAGCTAAGATGCCGATCTTTCGGCGAATTAGGGTGGTACCGCGATAACCTCGCCCCTAAATTGGGGGCGAGGTTTATTATTTTGAATTTATTTTATGGAGGGTATATCCAAATGAGTAAAAAACCTTACGGTGTAAACGAACTGCGTGAGATGTTCTTAAGCTTCTTTGAAAGCAAGGACCACCTGCGCCTGCCCAGCTTTTCTCTGATTCCCCAGAACGATGCGTCATTGCTGCTGATCAACTCCGGCATGGCACCCATGAAGCCCTACTTCAAGGGTGAGACAGAGCCTCCCCGCAAGCGGGTGTGTACCTGCCAGAAGTGTATCCGTACCGGCGATATTGAGAACATCGGTAAGACCGCCCGTCACGGCACTTATTTTGAGATGCTGGGTAACTTCTCTTTCGGTGATTACTTTAAGCATGAGGCCATTGCCTGGAGCTGGGAGTTTTTGACCAAGGTGGTTGGTTTGGAGGAAGACCGCCTGTATCCCTCCATCTTTGAAAATGACGAGGAAGCGTTCGAGATCTGGAACAAGGAAATCGGCATTCCTGCAGAGAGAATCTTCCGTTTCGGTAAGTCCGATAATTTCTGGGAGCACGGCGCCGGCCCCTGCGGCCCTTGCAGTGAAATCTACTACGACCGTGGCGAAAAGTACGGCTGTGGCAGCCCGGACTGTAAAGTCGGCTGTGAGTGCGACCGTTATATGGAAGTATGGAACAATGTGTTCTCCCAGTTCGATAATGACGGACAGGGTAACTACACCGAACTGGTCCAGAAGAACATCGACACCGGTATGGGTCTGGAGCGCCTGGCGGTTGTGTGCCAGGATGTAAACTCCCTGTTCGATGTGGATACGGTGATGAACATCACCAACCATGTGACCAAGATCACCGGCGCAAGTTATGGCCAGAGCGCCAAGACCGATGTAAGCCTCCGGGTCATTACTGACCATATCCGCGCATCTACCTTTATGATCGCCGACGGTGTGCAGCCCACCAACGAGGGTCGCGGCTATGTGCTGCGCCGCCTGCTTCGCCGCGCTGCCCGTCACGGCAAGCTTCTGGGTGTCAACCGCCCCTTCCTGTATGAGGTCGTGGAAACGGTCATTAAGGAGAACGAGAGCCACTACACCTATCTCCGTGAGCGAGCAGATCACATCATCCGCATTGTCAAGGTGGAAGAAGAGAATTTCTGCAAGACGATCGATACCGGTATGGCAATCTTCAACACCAAGATGGCTGCGCACAAGGCCGAGAACAAGAATGTCTTCTCCGGCGCAGATGCATTTGAACTGGCAGCAACCTACGGTTTTCCTGTTGACCTGACCATTGAAATGGTAGAGGATGAAGGAATGACCGTTGATATGGATGAATACTACAATAAGCGGGAAGAGGATAAGATCCGCGCCCGTGAGGCCCGTAAGGCCTTGGGTGATCTGGGCTGGGCCGGCATTGAGCTGGGCCTGGATACCACACCCACTGAGTTTGTAGGCTATGATGTAAATAACTGCGAGGCTAAGATCCTGGCGGTTTGCGTTGGTGATGAAGTCACCGGCTCTATCACCGGCGGCGAAAAGGGCATCATTGTTCTGGACAAGACTCCCTTCTATGCAGAAATGGGTGGCCAGTCCGCGGACTTTGGCGCGATCCTAATGGGCGAGAGCCGCTTTAAGGTCACCGGCGTTCAGAAGGATAAGGGTGGCAAGTATCTCCACTCCGGCGTAATGCGCAGCGGTACATTGAAGACCGATGATGTGGTGCTGGCTACCATTGATGTGGAGCGCCGCAAGGCCATTATGCGCGCCCATACCGCAACCCACCTGCTGCAAAAGGCCCTCAAGAGCGTCCTGGGCGACCATGTTCACCAGGCAGGCTCTTTGGTTGAGCCGGACCGGCTGCGTTTTGACTTTACTCACTATTCTGCGGTGACCCCGGAGGAAATGGCCAAGATCGATGAAATTGTCCAGTCCGCCGTGTTGGAAGGCTATCCTGTAGACATTCGGGAAATGCCTATCGAAGAGGCAAAGAAGCAGGGCGCAATGGCTCTGTTCAGTGAAAAGTACGGTGATACTGTCCGCGTTGTCAATATGGGCGGTTATTCCATCGAGCTGTGCGGCGGTACGCACCTGGATAACACTGCAAAGGTCGGTCCTTTCCGCATTGAAAGCGAAGGTAGCGTGGCTTCCGGTGTCCGCCGGATCGAGGCCATCACCGGCAAGGAGTGCCTGGAGGATATGGCAAAGACCCACAGTCTCCTGTACGCGGCGGCAGCAGAGTTTAAGGCGAAGCCTGCTCAGTTGGTGGATAAGATCCACGCCCAGGCCGATGAGGTCAAGAGCCTGAAGAAGGCAATCGAATCCTATAAGGCCAAGGAGACCGCCGGCGAGGCTGACCGGTTCCTGTTTGCGGCTCACGATATCGGCGAATTGAAGGTGCTGACAGTAAATGTCCCCAATGCCGATGCCGGCAAGCTGCGGCAGATTGGCGATACCCTACGGGACAAGGCTTCCAATGTGGTTGCAGTTCTGTCTGCTGTGTCCGATGAGAAGATCACTTTCCTTGCCGTTTGCGGCAAGGATGCCATTGCCAAGGGTGTGAAGGCTGGCGATCTGGTGAAGCAGGTGTGTACCATCTGCGGTGGCTCCGGCGGTGGCAAGCCCGATTCCGCTATGGGCGGCGGCAAGGACGCGCTGAAGCTGGACGATGCGCTGGCAACTGTGGATGATTTTGTAGCATCCAAGCTCTAAGAATATAGGGCACTGCCCCCGGGTAGTGCCCTTTTTTACACAGGAGGAGATCTTTTGCGCTGGCTGATGTGGTTTGCCATAGGCTTTACAATGGCTTGCGCAGCCGGTGTTTATCTGATTTCCGGCTGGTGGCTGTTGGTGATTGCAGCATTTTGTGGCGTGATATGTGTTGCGCTGTTGTTGTTGCGTACACCCCTAAGCAAAAAACTTGTCCATATACTGTTAGGCTGTGTGATCGGCTTTTTATGGCTATGGTGCTTTGATAAATGCTACTTGCTGTCAGCAAGGCAGCTGGACGGACAGATCCACGTTCTGCAAATTCAGGTTACAGACTATAGTCAGCCTACTGCATCGGGTATTTCTGCTGAGGGGAAAATTCAACTGAGTGGAAAAACCTATTCCGTGCAGTTCTATATCAATGAGGATGTCACCCTGTCTCCCGGCGACAGAGTAGAGGGCGGATTTAAACTTCGTTACACCGGCGGCGGAAGCGAGGACCCCACCTATCATCGGGGAAAGGGGATATTTCTGCTTTGCTATCCAAAGGGCAGCAATGAGATTTTTTACCAAGCATTATCGTCACCGGACAGTTTTCCTGTAATTTGGCGGCAGAAGATCCTTTCTTTTCTTGACACCTTGTTTCCCCGGGATACAGCGCCTTTTGCCAAAGCGTTGCTGCTGGGCGAAACGGAGGATCTGCCCTTTGAGACCCGTTGGTCGCTGAAAGCCAGTGGTGTGTACCATGTGGTTGCGGTATCGGGCCTGCATGTTTCGATCCTGTTTGCGCTGGTCAGTATTTTGTGCCTGCGGCATCGGGTACTGACGGCGGTGATCGGTCTGCCGGTACTGTTTCTCTTTGCGGCGGTGGCAGGATTTTCACCGTCCATTGTCAGAGCCTGTATTATGCAAAGCCTTGTGATTTTAGCATTGCTGGTGGATAAGGAATACGACCCGCCCACGGCTTTGGCTGCCGCGGTACTTCTGATGCTTGGGGTTAACCCGTTGACCATAACCTCAGTGAGTTTTCAGCTCTCGGTAGGGTGTATGCTGGGCATACTCCTGTTTTCTCAGCGGATTCACGATTACCTGATACACCGGACCAAACTGGGTCCGGCCAAGGGAAAAAGTCTCCGGGCGCGGCTGACCCGATGGACAGTAGCATCCGTCAGCGTATCGCTGGGCGCTATGTCCGTTACCATGCCCCTTTGCGCCATTTACTTTGGTAGCGTCAGCCTCGTGGGAATTGTAACGAATGTTTTGATCCTGTGGTTTATCAGTTTTATCTTTTATGGAATTATGGCAGCTTGCCTGTTAGGCGCGATTTGGCTGCCTTTGGGAACAATGATCGGCTGGCTTCTTTCCTGGCCGATTCAAGTGATTTTGTGGGTGACAGATATGATTTCCAGATTACCTGTTGCGGCGGTATATACAAGCAGTATTTACATTGTGGCTTGGCTGATCTTCTGTTATATTTTGGTAACGGTCTTCTTGAAAATTAAAAAGAAGCAACCGGTTCTGTTGGTTTCCTGCATTTTGGCAGGTCTGCTGGGCGCAGTGGCCTGTTCCTGGATCGAGCCGCGCTTGGACGATTACCGGATTACCGCGTTGGATGTGGGGCAGGGCCAGTGCCTGCTTTTGCAAAAGGATGGCAAACACTATCTGGTGGATTGTGGCGGAGACAGTGACGATACTGCCGCGGACCGGGCCATCGGCTTACTTCTGTCCCAAGGCATTTTCCGGCTGGACGGATTGATTGTTACCCATTATGACGCAGACCACGCCGGTGGCGCAAGCAACATGCTTAGCAGGATTCCGGCGGATACTATATACCTGCCTGTACTTACAGGGGAAAATGCTCTTCGGGATGCAATGGTCCGGCAATACGGCAGCAAAATCCATTGGGTGGAAGAAGATCTTGTTTTAGAGGAAGCGGAGATTACCATCTATCCCGCCGAGAATACAGAGGACACGAACGAAAGTAGCCTGTGTATCTTGTTTCAGCCGGCCGATTGTGATATACTGATAACAGGAGATCGCTCCTTTGAGGGAGAATTTGCCCTGATGGAGCATACGGACCTGCCGGATCTGGAGATTCTCGTGGCAGGACACCATGGCTCCCGTACCTCAACATCCTGGGAGCTTTTGAACGCGACCCGCCCGGAGATCGTGATCATCTCCGTTGGTAAAGACAATGGTTACGGTCACCCAACTGGGGAGACCTTGGAACGGCTGAAGCTGTTCGGCTGCGGCGTATACCGTACAGACTTGGAAGGAACGATTATTTTCAGGGGGTGAAGCAATGGCCCAAAACAATGAGAATATGCTCCAGCGCCTTAAAGAGGATATCAAGCAGGATACCCCGGCAAGACTCTACTTCTTTTACGGTGAGGAGACTTTTTTGCTGCACCATTACCTAAAGCAGCTGCAAAAATCCATTATTGACCCGCTGACGGAGTCCTTTAATTTTCATAAACTCACTGCTGAAAATTTTGATCTGCATACCTTCGCCGATTGTGTGGAGAATCTGCCTATGATGGCCCAGCGCACTATGGTGGTTGTGGATGAGATCGATATCTTTAAGCTTAACGAGGCTGACCGGGAGCGTATGATCGATGTGCTTTCGGATATTCCTGATTATTGCACCGTTGTGTTTACCTATGAAACCACCGCCTTTAGGCCGGATAGAAGGCTCAAAAAGCTTTGGGATGCCGTGGAGAAAAACGGCATTATGGTGGAATTTGCAAAACAGAGCCAGCGAGATCTGGTCAACTGGATCGGCCGCCATTTTGCCGCCAACGGAAAGCGGATTGCGGGCGATTTGTGCGTATATCTCATTGAAATTACCGGCGGCACTATGACGGCCCTGTCCGGAGAGATATCCAAGATCTGCGCCTATTCCGGTGCAGAGGTAATTACCAAAAGCGATATTGATGCGGTTGTGGAGCCGGTGCTGGATGCTGTAGTATTCCAGATGACTGACCAGCTCAGCCAAGGTGCCTGCGGCGCAGCCTTGCAAAAGCTGCAGCAGTTGTTAAAAATGCAGCAGGATCCTATTAAGATCCTGGGCGCTATCGGTATGCATTTCCGCCGCTTAGGCACCGCGAGGATATTGCTGGATAACGGCAAAACCGCAGCGGATCTCATGAAATTGGCTGGCCTGGGAGATTACCCGGCTAGAAAGACCATGTCCGCTGCCAGCCGTTTTTCTGCGGCGTTCTATGAAAAGGCTGCCAGTCTGGTGCTGGAGTGCGATGTGGGTATGAAAACCTCTCTGGACGACCAGGACAGACTTTTGGAGGTGCTGATCCTGCAGCTTTCACAGGAGGCGCGGAATGATTAAAATTCGGGAAGCCATCGTGGTGGAGGGTCGCTATGACAAAAATACTCTCAGCCAGATCGTGGACGCGCCCATTCTGGAAACCGCCGGCTTTGGCATTATGAAGAATAAGGAGCAGCTTGCCCTACTGCGAAAGGTAGCGGCAAGCCGCGGCCTGATCGTGTTTACCGACTCCGACGGCGCAGGATTTGTCATCCGCAATTATCTTAAAGGCGCAATACCTGCCCCGCAGCTGAAACACGCCTACATTCCCGATATCCCCGGCAAAGAAAAGCGCAAATCCGCCCCCGGTAAAGAGGGAAAATTAGGCGTGGAGGGGATGACCCCTGAGGTGATCCTGGATGCGCTGCGTCGTGCAGGCGCAACTGTGGAAGGGGAGAGTGATTCCCACACAGTTGGAGCTATCACCAAGCAGGATCTCATGGCGCTGGGCCTGTCCGGCGGACCGGATAGCAGCCAAAAGCGCCTGGAACTTCTGAAAAAATTAGAGCTGCCAGCCCATATGAGCGCAAATGCTATGCTGCAGGCGCTGAACCTTTTGATGGATCTGGACACACTGAAGAAAACGGTTACTGGAGAAAACGATGATTGATATTCAAGTTAAAAATTTAACAAAGTTCTTCGTCATCGGCGAGAATCTCCTGGAGGACCTGTCCTTCGATATCCAGGAAGGGGAGCGGGTGGCCATTTTGGGCCGGAACGGCTGCGGTAAGACCACGCTGTTCAACATCCTCACCGGGCAGATGGAATACGATGCCGGTGAGGTCTTTATCAATCCCCATAAGCGCCTGGGCCTCATCTCCCAGATTCCTAAATTCCCAGCGGGCTATACCGTGGAAGATGTGCTGCGTACCGCGTTTCAGGTCCTTACCAAGACCCGGGAGCGTATGACCGTTATGGAGCAGGAGATGGCTGCAGGCGCTACTGACGAGCAACTTCGCCAATACGATGCGCTGGTGAACCGTTTTCAGGCCGGTGGTGGCTATGAAATGGATGTTGAGGTGGATAAGATATGTAACGGTCTTGGCATCTCTCAGGACCAGCGCCGACAGGAATTTGCCAGCCTTTCCGGGGGCGAAAAGACCCGGGTCAACCTTGCCCGTTTGCTTTTGGAAAAAACGGATATCCTATTGCTGGATGAGCCCACCAACCACTTGGACCTGCGTAGTGTGGAGTGGCTGGAGGGTTATATCAACAGTTTTAAGGGAACGGTCCTTGCCATTTCCCATGACCGTTATTTTTTGGATACCATCGCCCAACGGGTGATTGAGATCGTTGACGGCCACGCGGAGTTCTATTCCGGCAACTATTCTTTCTATATCGACGAAAAACAGGCCCGTTTTAATTTGCAGCTGAAGCAGTACGAGCAGGAACAGGCCAAACTGAAGCAGCTGGGTTATACCGTTGAGCGCATGAAAGGATGGGGCATCAACAACCGCACCCTGTACCGTCGCGCCATGTCTATTCAGCACCGGATGGAGCGGATCAAAAAGACCGAGCGCCCCAAAACGGAAAAAACCATGAAAGCCACATTCCAGCAGAAGGATTTTGCCGGTGATGTGGTGGTGCAGATGAAGAATGTGGAAAAATCCTTCGGCCAGCGTACATTGTTTTCAGATGTTGAGCTGAAGGTGGAGGGTGGCGAGCGAATCGCATTACTGGGCGATAACGGTACCGGAAAATCCACTTTTATCAAGTGTCTATTGGGCGAAGAGGACTGCGCCGGCAAGATCCAGTTCGGCCCCACAGTCAAATGGGGGTATCTGCCCCAAATTATTCATTTCACGCACCCGGAGCGTTCGCTGTACGATACGATGCTCTATGAGAAAAATTGCACTCCACAGACCGCTCGTGACCGTCTGGGCGCCTTTTTGTTCCAGGGCGAAGATGTGTTCAAGAAAGTCGGCGACCTCTCCGGCGGCGAGCAGTCCCGTCTGCGGCTGTGTATGCTGATGGACGAAAAGATCAATCTTTTGATTTTGGATGAGCCTACCAACCACCTAGACATCGCATCCCGGGAATGGGTAGAAGCGGCCATTGAAGAATTTGAGGGCGTTTTACTGTTCGTTTCCCACGACCGGTATTTTATTGAAAAATTTGCCGAACGGATTTGGCTGCTGGAAGATGAAAAAATCCGGGATTTTCGCTGCGGCTATAAAAAATACCGTTCCATCATCGAGCACGAATCTGCAGCAAAACCACGGCCGGCAGATATACCGAAACCCAAAAAGGAAAAGCCCAAGGGCGGCACAAAGGAAAATGATAAGCTGATCCGCCGTTTGGAACGGGAGATCGAAAAGCAGGAGGCCGTCATCGCAGAATTCGATACTGCCATTGAAGCGGCAGCTGCGGACTATCAGGAATTGACCCGCCTGCTTGGCGAGAAAGAAGATGCGGAGGCAGTCCTGATAGAGCTGATGGAACAGTGGGAACAGGCCCAATACTTAGCTTGACATCAGCATTTTGCGGCCTTATAATAAGGCAAGATTAACGAAAAGGAGCGTACAATTATGAGTACTTGTAGCGGTAACTGCTCTTCCTGCAGCAGTTCTGATTGCGGTGATCGCAAGAAAGAGAGTTTGCTGGCGCAGCTCAATCCCAAGTCAAATGTAAAAAAGGTGATTGCCGTTGTGTCCGGCAAGGGCGGTGTTGGTAAATCCACCGTAACCTCTATGCTGGCAGTGGCGATGTCCAAAAAGGGCAAGCGTGTCGGCGTACTGGATGCGGATATTACCGGTCCTTCCGCACCCACGGCTTTCGGTGTGACCGAGTGTCAGGGCGCAAATGACGACGGCCTGTATCCTGCACTGACCAAAACCGGCATCCAGGTAATGTCCATTAACCTGTTGCTGGATGATGCATCTTCTCCTGTGGTTTGGCGCGGCCCGGTGATCGCCGGCACGGTCAAGCAGTTCTGGACCGATGTGATCTGGGAGGATGTGGATTACCTGTTCGTGGATATGCCTCCCGGTACCGGCGATGTGCCTTTGACCGTGTTCCAGAGCCTGCCTGTGGACGGCATCGTCATTGTCACCAGCCCTCAGGATCTGGTTTCTATGATCGTGACCAAGGCTGTAAAAATGGCCAATATGATGCATATTCCCGTACTGGGCTTCGTGGAGAATTATTCTTATCTGGAATGCCCCGATTGCGGCAAGAAGATCTATGTCTTCGGCGAGAGCAAGTTGGATGCCGTTGCGGCTGAATTTGGTGTGCCTGTGCTGGCAAGATTGCCCATTGACCCCAAGGTGGCAGAGAGCTATGACAACGGCCAGATGGAGTCTGTGAATACCGATGCAATGGCAGCTGTGCTGGAAGCCATCGAAAACGGGGAGAAGAAATGAAAACGACCTTTCTTCTGGTGCGTCACGGACAAAGTGAGGCAAACCTCAAGGATGTTTTTGCCGGCCACAGCGGCTATTCTCTGACGGCGTTGGGCCGGGAACAGGCGGCAAGAACTGCTGAATATATTAAGAATACCTATCCGGTGGACGCAGTGTTCAGCAGCGACCTGCCACGGGCATTCCAAACCGCTGAATATACGGCCCGGGCCTTTGGCCTGCCCATCACCACTGATGCCCGCTTCCGTGAGATCTTTGCAGGAAGCTGGGAGGGTGTTCAGTTTGGCCGTTTAGAGGAAGAATACCCGGAGGATTTTGCAATTTGGCTGAAGGATATCGGTAATGCCCGTTGTACCGACGGCGAGTCTGTAAAAGAGCTCATTGAACGGGTGTTTTCCGGCCTGGAAGCGATTGCAGATCGGGGAAAATGCATTGTGGTTGTGGCCCACGCAACCCCTCTGCGCGCGGCCCTGTGGAAAGCCTCTGATGTTTCTGGTGTGGATATTCAGAAAATCTCCTGGGGCAGCAATTGCGCCATCAGTGAGTTTACATTGGAAGACGGTAAGCTGTCGGCAGTTCGGGTGAATTATGTTGGTCATCTGGAAGGCATTGAAACCAGTCTCCCAGAGAATCTGTAAATAAGAATCCCCCGGAAATCACAAATGTGATTTCCGGGGGATTTGCTGTTTTATTGACGATCAATCGTTGGTGTAGTTATCGAAATAGCCCTGAATGTAGATGATGGGCGTACCTTTGTCACCGGAACCGGAGGTCAGATCGCACAGAGAACCGATCAGGTCAGTGAGCCGACGGGGTGTAGTGCCCTGAGAGGCCATGTTGCCCACCAGGCTGGAGCCGTCCTTCTCCTGGATCTTGTTCTTGATGGCGTCCCGCAGAGCGTCGCCAGACAGATCGGCGAAGGTGTTGTCAGCCAGATACTTCAGCTTCAATTCGTTGGGAGTGCCCTCCAGACCTGCGGTGTAGGCAGGGGAGACCACGGGGTCAGCCAGCTCCCAGATCTTGCCAACGGGGTCTTTAAATGCGCCGTCGCCATAGACCATAACTTCCATATGCTTGCCGGTAGCCTCCAGCAGGCGCTTCTGAATGTCCTCGACCAGATCCTGGCATTCTCTGGGGAAGAGCTTGATGGTTTCTTCAGTGGACTTGTTGGAGCCCAACAGGCCATAACGGGGGTTGTAGCCACTGCCGTTAATGCTTTCGCGCATGATTTCGTCCATACCGTAGACCTTTTCAGCGCCGGCAGCCCGCAGGATCCGCTTAGTGCGCTCCCGGGTGTGAATGTCGCAGGTCAGTACATTTTTGGTGTATTTCAGAATAGCCTTGGGGTCATTGGCCATGATGATCTCGGCTTCTGCGCCCATTTCCCGGATCAGATCACCGTAGAAGGCGATATAGTCAATGCCGGTGAAGGGATGCTTTACATAGCCGAACAGTTCCCGGAACTGGGCTTCGGTGATCACATCGGTGTAAGGATTGATGCCCTTTGCGTCTACGCTGTCCAGATCGATCAAGTGGTTACCCACCTCGTCGGCAGGGTAGCTGAGCATAAGAACGACCTTCTTGCAGCCCTTGGCGATACCCCGCAGGCAGATAGAGAAGCGGTTACGGCTGAGAATGGGAAAAATGACACCAACGGTCTGGCCGCCAAATTTGGCCCGCACATCGGCGGCAATGTCATCTGCGCTGCAGTAATTGTTCTGCGCGCGGGCGACGATAGACTCCGTCATTGCCACAACATCGCGATCCCGGGGGGTCAGCCCTTCGGTCTTAATAGCTTCCAAGATAGAACCGGTAACGATCTCTGCCAGGTTATCTCCCTTACGAATAATGGGAGCGCGAACACCCATAGAAACAGTACCTAACATCCGGCCCATAATAACACATCCAATCTGATAGTTTCTAAGATTTTGTGAAAAAACTCACTCAAACATTATAATACATAATGTGTCGTTTGTAAAATAAAAAATACTGGATTTTACGAAAAATTTTCAATTAAAGCAGCTTTCCGACAACATACCACACAAGCAGCAGCAGAATAATCAGCGGAATATATGCCGCCAGAGCTGCAGATGCGATGGAGATTGCTACAATACCCAATTCCCGCAACAGCCATACAATGCCGGCCATAATGCCAGTGGTAAGAATGGCTTTGGTGATCTGTTTACCCACTATGTTGGCAAAGAAGAAGGTGTAAAGGGCAGCAATCAAAGGATTCACGGTGGTCAATACAATGCCCACCAGGAACTTCAGCGCGCCGGTCAGCAGCATCAGCGCCAGAATTGCCAGCAGAATCACAGGCGCATAGGTCACCAGTCCCTCCGGCAGGTAGGTAGTCAGCAGACCGGTAACAAACAGATGCAGCACCAGACCCAGCGCAACCGCCAGGCAGCGGAAGAAGATCCAAACGATCACATTTTTGCCGGTGGGCAGCCAGCCGTCGGCCAGATTCATAAGGAAAGACAAAATAATCATACTTAAGATCTGAGTGGCTACCACTGTGTAATCCGCCTGGAAATTGAACAGGACCATGGTTTCGTTTTCAATGGTGACAAAGGGCAGGGGAGCGATAAATTTCTGGAATTCCTCGCCCAGGCCGCCCAATACGATTGTAAGCGCGTAGATAAACAGAATACCGATAGCAGAAGACACAGCCCGCAACAAGGGAGATTTCTTGCCGAACACAAATCTGCCTACCAGCGCCAACACAAAAAGGGCAGCAATAAGCATACCGATCGCCTTGAGAAAGTTTTCGATATTCAAATCCATAGATGCAAAGTAATTTACAATAGCTTCCATCGGAACCTCCTAAAACGGAAACAGCCGCCAGAAAACCGGCGGCTGTTCTTTGTGTGTAAAATGAAGTAAAATTACTTCATCTCGGCCTCGGCGCCAGCTTCCTTCAGCTCTGCAACCATCTTCTCGGCATCTTCCTTGGAAACGGCTTCCTTCAGGGTCTTGGGGCAGTTGTCAACCAGATCCTTAGCGTCCTTCAGGCCCAGGCCGGTAACAGCGCGGACAACCTTGATGACGTTCAGCTTGGAAGCGCCGG
>JAFVVI010000028.1 GCA_017502265.1 Oscillospiraceae bacterium | reverse complement strand
TCCAGAGCCTCCAGCTCCAGAACGTTGGCCTTGTAGCCCTTCATGATGAAGCCCTCAGCGGTGACCTCGGCGGCCAGCTTCAGGACGGCTTCCTCGTTCAGATCCAGAGCAGCGACCTTCGCGCCGGCCTGGGCATAGGCGCGGGCCATATCGCCGCACAGAACGCCGCCGGCGCCGGTGACGACGACGACCTTACCGGTAAAATCATGGGTCAGGGGAAGATTAAGCATAACAGATTACCTCCATAATCACAGATATTGGTACAATTTGTCCTTTATTTGACAGATACATTATAGTCGATTTCGTTAAGGCGCGCAACAGGTAAATTCTTATCTGCGGGATTTTGGAGAAATGACCGAATTTCTTTGGCGGTTTCTGTGGAGAAATACCTGTAAAAACCGAGGAATTTCCTTATTTTGGGAATGAATTGGTAAATGCAAAGACAAGCTGCCCAAAAACCGATCATTATTTTTTCCAATTGAAGCCGCCTGGGGAATGTGCTATAATAAATGAAGTCACAGATGCCCCCGGGCATTGGAAAGGAATGAAACAAACATGAAAAGACTGTTCGCGCTGATTCTGGCACTGAGTCTGGTGCTGTGCGCCTGCGGCAGCAAGCCCGCTGAAACCACCGCGCCTCCCACCACGGTGCCCCCTACCACCGTCCCTGCAACCACCGCACCCCCCGAAACCACGGCGCCTCCCGAAACCACCGAGCCCACCGAGCCCGCTCCCGTGGACACCAATCCCCTGACCGGCGAGGCCCTGGATGTGGAGACCAGCAACCGTCCCACCGCCATTATGATCAACAACCTGAACAAGGCTGTGCCCCAGTGCGGCATCAGCAAGGCGGATATTCTCTATGAGATCATCGCCGAGGGCAGCGTCACCCGGTTCATGGCCATTTTCTACGACCTGAGCGATGTGGATGTGATCGGCCCCGTCCGCTCCGTCCGGCCCTACTTTGTCCGGGTGGCCCAGCACTACGGCGCGCTTCTGTCCAGCGCCGGCGGCTCCGACGAGGCCATCGATCTGGTGGGCAGCCTGAAGTGGGATTACCTCAACGGCATTGCCAATGCCGGAAGCTGGTTCTATCGTGACGAGTGGCGCCGCTCCAACCGGGGCTATGAGCACTCCCTGATGACCACCGGCGAAAATCTGATGAAGGCCGCCGAAAAGAAGGGTTACTCCACCACCATGGAGGATGTGGACTACGGCTTCAACTTCACCGATGAGGCCATGACCGCCGGTGAGTCCGCCGGGGAGATCACGGTCTGGTTCTACAGCAACGGCAAGAAGACCATCATGTCCTATGACGCTGAATCCGGCCTGTACGCCATGACCCAGCATGGCGCCGCCTCCGTGGACGGCAACGACGATGCCCCCATCACCTTCCGCAATGTCCTGATTCTGGAGGCCGACTCCCATGTCAAGGACAAGAAGGGCCACCTGGAGGTCAAGATGACCGGCACCGGCAAGGGCTATTATGCCCGTGACGGAAAGATCGTCCCCATCACCTGGAGCCGGGACGGCTACACCGACCACTATGTCTACACCGATGAGTCCGGTGAGCCCATCAGCTTCGGCGTGGGCAAGACCTATGTGGCCATCACCCCCGACGGCAGCCCCCTGAGCTATAAGTAAACCGAGCATCACAATGCCCTCCCGGGAAACCGGGAGGGCATTGTGTCAAAAATTCTTCCGGTGCGCGTGATCCCCAAGCCTTCCCCTTTGGGGCAATGTCATCAACTTAAGGATTCTATTTCAAAGTGTCAAAAAGGTACTGCGATAATTGTGCAAAATACCACTTGACAAATGTAAAATCCGCCCAAAATCAAGATGTATTCTTGCTTTTGGGGTGAAACCGATGACATCCTCCGTTATTTATCTTGAAATTGTTCGTTATATCCACTACATTATCTTCAGTGACTACTACATTCGCAGAGCCACAAAACGACAGATGGATTTTACGAGGAATCGCAAGATGAGCTTTACTGACTATATTTTCGCAATTATTAAAGGCACTAAAACCAGTTTGCAGTCCAGTATTGATACTTTTTTCGAGTCTCAGCATAAGAATCACATCGAGTACAGCAAGCAGGCCTTTTCCAAGGGACGGCAGCGCATCAAGCCGGAAGCATTTCAAGAACTCTTCCTCGCTGTTGCAGAACGATTCTACCAGACCGCTGAAACGAACAAGTGGCGTGGCTACCACTTATTCGGCATTGACGGAACCCGGCTGAATCTGCCCTGTACCCAGGAGCTGGAGGAAATTTACGGCAGCCAGACCTCTCAGGGTGCTCCACAGGTACAGGCTCTGGTTTCCTGCCTGTACGATCTGCTCAACGGCATGATCGTGGATACTCGTTTCAGAAGCTGCAAGTCCAGTGAACGAGATGCCGCCAAGGATATGATAGAATCCTTTGATGCAGAAAAGTACGGAAAGCCTGTGTTCATCATGGATCGAGGGTATCCCTCCGCAGAGCTGATCGACACCATCATTCGTGCCGGTCACAAGTTTGTCATGCGCTGCCCGACGGAGTTTCTGCGCTCCATGAAACTGCCGAAGCGGGATAATGTTCTGTCGCACAAATTTGCGAAGTTGAAGGAAAAGGTGGATATTCGTGTTGTAAAAGTTACACTTCCCACTGGAGATACGGAGTATCTGGCAACAAATCTCTTTGATTCTGATTTGAAAGAGGATGATTTTTCCGACCTGTACCGTACCAGATGGGGAATCGAAACGAAGTATAACGATATTAAGAACAAGCTGGAAATCGAAAATTTCACAGGATATACGCCGGATGCAATACTTCAGGATTTCTATGCGACGATGTTCCTTGCAAATCTGGCAGGAGTGCTGGAATTTGAACTGCACGACGAAATTGAAGCGGCACACAACAGCCCTGAGAAGAAATACGAATATCGTATGAACCGAAACAGGACGATCTCAGAGCTGAAACGAACAGTCGTCGAAATGATTGCGACAAGGTCAAAAGCAAAGCGAATGAAGCTGTTTTTGGAGATGCAGAACCGATTACACAATGCCGTTGTCCCAGTGCGCCCAGATAGGGCTGCCCCACGAACAAAGCGGCATAAAACAGCCAAATTTTCTCAAAACATAAAACGCCCTTAAAAGTTGGGTGCTTAAGTTGATGACATTGCCC
>JAFVVI010000027.1 GCA_017502265.1 Oscillospiraceae bacterium | reverse complement strand
GACAACACCGTCAAGGGCAGCCAGTTCCGCAAGCCTCTGCTTGAGTTCTCCGGCTCCTGCGCAGGTTGTGCCGAAACCTCTTACGCACGCCTGGTTACCCAGCTGTTTGGTGACCGCATGTACATCTCCAACGCTACCGGTTGTTCCTCCATCTGGGGTGGCCCCGCTGCTACCGCTCCCTACACTGTTAACGCAGAAGGCCGCGGTCCCGCATGGTCCAACTCCCTGTTCGAGGACAACGCCGAGCATGGTCTGGGTATGTACACCGCACAGGCAGTGATCCGTGAGTCCCTGGCTAACAAGATCCGCAAGGTTATGGAAGACACTTGCTGCGATGATCGCAAGGCTGCCTGCCAGGCTTGGCTGGATACCTACAATGACGGCGAGGCCAACAAGGCTGCTACCAAGGCTCTGATTGCCAGCCTGGAAGCTAACGTCTGCTGCGACACCGTCGCCGACATCCTGTCCAAGAAGGAATACCTGTCCAAGAAGTCCGTCTGGATCTTCGGTGGCGACGGCTGGGCATACGACATCGGCTTCGGCGGTGTTGACCATGTTCTGGCTTCCAACAAGGATGTGAACATCTTCGTATTCGATACCGAAGTTTACTCCAATACCGGCGGTCAGGCCTCCAAGGCTTCCAACATCGGTCAGGTTGCTCAGTTCGCTGCCTCCGGTAAGGAGACCAAGAAGAAGTCCCTGGCTGAGATCGCAATGAGCTACGGCTATGTTTACGTTGCACAGATCGCTATGGGCGCTAACCAGGCACAGACCATCAAGGCTATCTGCGAGGCAGAAGCTTACAACGGTCCTTCCCTGATCATCGGCTACGCTCCCTGTGAGATGCACTCCATCAAGGGCGGTATGATGAACTGCCAGTCCGAGATGAAGAAGGCTGTTGATTGCGGTTACTGGAACCTGTTCCGCTTCGATCCCTCTAAGGAGACCGGCAAGTTCCAGCTGGACAGCAAGGCTCCCAAGGATGGCTATCAGGAATTCCTGATGAACGAGGCCCGTTACAGCCGTCTGACCCGTGAGTTCCCCGAGCGCGCAACCGACCTGTTCGCTAAGAACGAGGCTGCTGCTAAGGAGCGTTACGAGCACCTGCTGAAGCTGGTTGAGATGTACAAGGACTAATTCCTAAAAATTACCCGCCCCTGTTTTCAGGGGCGGGTTTTCCTAACGGGTTGCTATATGAAATGAAATATGCGTAAAACAAACAAAAGCCGATGGATTCCTCCATCGGCTTTTCATTATTTTGTTTCTTCAGTGTTTGCTTTTGCTAATCTTTTTAGGATTCGTGCTTTTTTCTTGGTCTCACGCTTTTCCTTGAACTTTGAGCGCAACTCAGGCGGCTGCGGCTGCAATTTTTCTGAATCTATAGGCAGCGTTGTCAATTTCTTGTTGGTAGACTCTCTGACTATTGTATAAACAACCGAAACCAATGGGATCATCAGGAACATACCGGAAATGCCCATTAATTCACCGCCTATAGTGATGGCAACAAGTACCCACATACCGGAAAGGCCCACGGAGTTGCCCACCACACGGGGGTAGATCATATTGTTCTCGATCAATTGAATCACAAGGAACATCGCCACAAAAACGATGGCCAGCATGGGATCCTTCACGAAAATCAGAAATGCGCCTACAATGCATCCGGTCCAGGCGCCAACAATGGGGATAAATGCAGTCAGCGCAATTACAACAGAAATCAGCGGAATATAAGGCATGCGGAGAATCGACATACCAACGGCATACATACCGCCCAAAATACAGACTTCCACACACTGACCGGACAAGAAATTAGAGAAGCTGGTATTGGTCAGACGCAGGATCTTCACAATATTATCAGCCGTTTTCTCCTTAAGGAATGCATAAGCCAACTTTCTGCCTTGCCGGGCCAATGTTTCCTTTTGGAACAGGCAATAGACGCTGAAGACAATGGCGATAACTGCATTAAATACGCCGGAGAAGATGCTGCCAATGGCTGAAACAGCACCGCCAAGGATAGCTGACAAACTGTTACCAAGCACAGAAACGGCTTTTTCTGCCATAGCTGCCCAGCTGATTTCATCCAAAGTTGTGTTTTTCTCCACCCAAGCAAGCAATTGGGGATTTTCCCCCAGAAAATCCATTACCCAAGCCTCCGCCTTTGTTAAGAAAGCAGAAAGATTGGGAACAAGGGAATTGACCGTCGCGATGATCTGCGGAATCAGCAACCAGAACACCAACGAAATTACCAAAAGCAGGGCCAGAAGGGTCAGCACTACAGCTATAACCCGCTTGAGTGCATCCTTTTTTACATTTCGTAACAGACCGTTCTCAATAGCTCGCATAGGAACATTCAAAATGAACGCCAAAACGCCGCCAAAAACAAAAGGCGCAAAAATATTGGAAATAGTGGCTATAACGCCTTTTACGCGGTCCGTTTCGTGGAGCAACCAGTACAGAACGATCGCGCCGCACACAAACAGAAACAACCGTTGCAGTGTCTTCTTATTGATTTCCGGCAATCGTATCTCCCCTTTCAGATATTATTGAGATGATATTATTTAGATAGCCGCACCAGGGCGCTACAAAGCTTATCCACATTCTCCTGCGCCGTTGCCCAGCTGGTGCAGAAACGAACCGTTGTACTGTTCTCGTCCGCTTTTTCCCAGGTAGCAAAGGTGAATTCTTTTCCCAGCTCGGACAATAGGCTGTCGGGAAGCGTTACAAAAACCTGATTTGTGGTACCGGGCAAATACAGCGCATAGCCAAGATCCGCCAGGGTTTTGCGAATCTGATCGGCCAGCTTATCGGCGTGGGCAGAGATGCGCATGTACAAATCATCTTCAAACAGCGCTTCAAACTGCAAGCCCAAAAGCCAGCCCTTTGCCAGCATACCGCCCCGCTGCTTTATAAGATAACGAAAATCCTCCGCAATAGACGGATTGGGAATCACAACGGCCTCACCGAACATTGCGCCCACCTTGGTACCGCCGATATAAAAAGCATCACAGAGTCTTGCATAATCCGGCAATGTAATATCATTATCTTTTGCCGCAAGGCCGTAACCCATCCGGGCGCCGTCCACATACAGATACAAGCCCTTTTCCTTGCACAGCGCCGAGAGGGCCTCCAGCTCTGCCAGAGAATACATCGTACCGTATTCGGTGGGGTTGGAGATGTACACCATCTTCGGCTGTACGATATGTTCGGCATCCTCAGAAAGCCTATGGTTATCCACGATCCTTGCAACCTGTTCTGCGCGTACTTTTCCGTCAGGTGCAGGAACACCGATCACCTTATGCCCGGTGGCTTCAATAGCGCCGGTTTCGTGCACATTGATATGGCCGGAGTCCGCAGAGATCACACCCTGGTGGGGGCGGAGGGAAGCAGCAATAACCGTCAGGTTGGTCTGTGTGCCGCCAACCAAAAAGTGAACCGCTGCATTGGGCGCAGCGCACTTCTGCCGAATCAAAGCCGTTGCCCGGGCGCAGCATTCATCCATACTGTAACCGGGATTCTGTATTCCTTCGCTCTGTGTCATTTTCTTCAGCACTGCCGGGTGGCAGATCTCATTGTAGTCATTATTAAAGTATAGCATTTCATTCACCTGTATTCAGAATTATTATTTCTATTTTACGAAATGCAGCATAATATGTCAAGGCATATTCCTTCCTTCCCAATCATAAGTTTTTCACGGTAGGACACAGCAGGGAGGGAACTGTATGGCAGATACGATTGAAGATAGAGCCTGCAAGCTGGCTGTGTACATTATTGAAACCGGCGCTACCGTCCGGACCGCTGCTAGACATTTCGGTATTTCCAAATCCACTGTACATAAAGATTTGTCCCAAAGACTGCCCCGGTATAACAAACGGCTATACCAGCAGGTGCGTCTGATTTTAGATGTGAATAAAGCGCAGCGCCACATTCGCGGCGGTTTGGCAACCCGCAGAAAATACCAGCAACAAAAAGACAATTAATTACCGGAGTCACTGCCAAGCAGTGACTCCATTTATATTTTATGTAGAAATCCAAACTTATATATGGTAATATAGGCAAAAGGAGTGATGCTATGTTTGAGATGACACTCATCACAATGGGCAAGTTAAAAGAAAAATTTTATCTCTCTGCAGCCGCAGAATACGAAAAAAGAATGAAAGGGTACTGTCAGTTCCGGATTGTGGAACTGCCGGAAGTCCGACTCCCGGAAGATCCCTCACCTGCCGAAATCGCAGCGGCGCTGGAAAAAGAAGCCGATGCAATCCTGCAAAAAATCCCGAAAGGCGCGTGGTTTTGCACGCTGACACCAGAGGGTAAAATGCTCAGCTCAGAAGCTCTCGCCACCAAACTGAAAGATGTGAAACTCTCCGGAAAGAGCAGCGCCTGTTTTCTCATAGGATCGTCCTTCGGAATGGCGCCCCGACTGAAAAAAATGGCAGACTTTCAGCTATCGATGAGTCCCATGACCTTTCCGCACCATTTGGCAAGGGTAATGGTTTTGGAGCAATTATATCGGGCCGAAGCTATCCAGGCTGGCAGCAAATATCACAAATAAACCCTTTTCTGCCCATTTCAAATTTATTTCGTTAAAAACTCCAAAAATGATTGCATTATCGCAAAAATGTAGTATAATACAAAGGATTATATAAAAACAAGGAGTTGGTTTTTTCGTGGATCCTGCCAGTAGTATATTGTTGTATGTGTTGTTTTTGCTTTTGTCCGGTTATTTTGCAGCCGCAGAGACGGCCTATACCGCCGTCAGCAAGGTGCGGATGCGTACACTTGCCGACAAAGGCGACAAGCGCGCAAAACGCGTATTGTGGATCAGCGACCGTTTCGATAAGACTCTGACAACGATTCTTATCGGCAACAATGTCTTTCATGCAAGCTGCGCTTCCCTGTCCGCACTATTAGTACTGAGCAAATTTGGTGAAGAAGATGTTATTTACGGTACCCTTCTGACGACTTTTATTGTTTATCTTTTTGCGGAGATGATCCCAAAATCGCTGGCCAAGGCTCGTGCAGAAGGCATCGCACTTTTCTTCTCCGGCAGTATGATGTTCTTAATCAAATTGCTAACACCCATCTCTGCCATTTTCTCTTTAATCTCCAAACTGCTTTCCAAGATTCTCTCCGGCAAGGAGACCAAGACAGTCACCGAGGAGGAGCTGCTCAGCATTATTGAGACTATCGAAGACGAGGGTGTTTTGGAGCCGGAAAAACAGGCATTGGTGAACTCTGCCATTGAATTCCGGGACAAGCTTGCTGAAGATATTATGATCCCCATGGATCAGGTAGTCTGCATCAATGTATCAACGCCTATTAAAGAACTGTCAGAACTTCTGCGGACCGAAAATCACTCCCGCCTGCCTGTCTATGAACGGAACAAAGAGAATATTGTGGGCATTCTGCCTGTCAATTTGTTCCTGAGCCAGTATGCTACCGGCAAGCGGATTCCCCTGCGTAAAATGCTGCTGAAACCTTACATATTCGACTGCAAAACCGAAATTTCCGTTTTGCTGCAAAGAATGCGTCTGAACAAACTGCACATGGTGTTCCTTGTGGACGCAAACCGCAAGAAGGTCGGCATCCTCACAATGGAAGACCTTCTGGAAGAGCTGGTTGGCGATATCCAGGACGAGAGCGACACAGGCGAAGGCCTGGAGTTAGAGTAAGGCAGGTGCAGTTATGGAATATATTTTAATTATTTTCCTTCTGATTGGCTCTGCCTTCTTCTCCGGAACGGAAATCGCCTATACATCCCTGAGTAAGCTGAAGGTCAAAAAAGAAGGCGAAAAGCAAACACCAACCGAAAAGCTGGTCAGCTTTATTTACAATCGCTACGATTTTGCGCTGTCTACCGTATTGGTTGGCAATAACCTCGTGAATATCGCAGCTACATCTGTGGCAACTGTCTTGGCGGTAAAGCTCACAAAGTCTTTACCCATCTCCGACACAACCGCATCCTCTATCGTGACCGTTGTAATGACCATTATGATCCTCATCGTAGGTGAGATCACACCCAAGATGGTTGCCCGACGAATCAGTGAGCCCTTCGCAAAAATGGCGGCTTACCCCCTCATGGTGCTGATGATCATCTTCTTCCCTATTGTGCTGCTGACCACAGGTATTGTGGGTCTGCTGAGCAAGATCTGGAAGAAAAGGGACGACCAGGAAGTCACGATCACAGAGGAAGAGCTGGAAAACTTGCTGGACACCGCTGAAGAAGAAGGTGTCATTGACGAGAACGAGACGGAGCTCCTTCAATCTGCGCTGGAGTTTACCGATCTGGACGCCGGTGATATTCTGACACCGCGAATCGATGTAGTCGGTTTCGAAATCAATGATCCCATTGACCATATCTTGTCTGTCATTACTGAGAGCCAATTCTCCCGCTACCCGGTATACGAGCGTACCGTTGACCATGTGGTGGGTATTCTCTATGTGAAACATTTGCTCAGAGAACTGACCGATGACAAGACTGTCTCCTTGCAGGACCTTTTGCTGGAGCCTGTATTTATCCCCAAGTCCATGCATCTGCACGAGATCATGAACGAGTTCCGCTCCCACCGTACCCATATGGTGGTTGTTGCCGATGAATACGGCGGCATCGAAGGCATCGTCACTATGGAAGATGTCCTCGAACAGCTTGTGGGCGAAATCTGGGATGAAAACGACGATATCGTCAATGAATGGCAGGAAATTTCCGAAAATCGTTTTGAATGCTCCGGCGATATGAACCTCAGCGACTTTATGAACAATCTGGATCTGGACGAGGACAAGCTGGATACAGATTGCGCCACCGTTGGCGGCTGGGCCGTTGAGATGATTGGCGCCATGCCCGTTCCCTTCGATTCTTTTGATTACGAGCAATACACCGTGCTGGTAATGCAGGTGGATGAAGATAACCACAGAATCGACCGGCTGCTGATACTGAAGCACGCATTTCTCGAAAAAGATTAAACAAATGATGGACACCGAATTTCGGTGTCCATCTTGTTATTCTATTTAGAATTCACCGGTGGCGTACATCACCGCAGACAGCGCGCATAGCGGGGCTGTCTCACAACGCAGAATACGGCTGCCAAGGGTACAAATTTGCAAACCGGTATTCTTTGCCTGCTCCACCTCTTTCTCCTCCAGACCGCCTTCCGGGCCTGTCAACAGGCTGATAGAAGTAAAGCTGTCTGCCTCAAGGGCCATCCGCAAGGTGGTTGCCTTTTCATTTTCATAGAAAAGAATCGCCTTATCCGCTTTGGATGCCCGTTCCAGAGCTGCTTTATAGCTATCCACCGCAAGCACCTGTGGGATCACGCCTCTGCCGGATTGCTCTGCCGCTGATGCCGCGATCTTCTGCCAACGCTCTAATTTCTTAGCAAGGCTTTTCTCGTCCGGACGGGACACGCAGCGGTTGCTGGGGAATGCCACGATCTCCGCCGCCCCCAGCTCGGTTGCTTTTTGGATCACATGCTCTAACTTGTCACCCTTGGAAAACGCCATATAAATACTGGCCCGGACCTTTGCCTCTGAGGCCGATAACTGCCTGGATTTTACCACAAGACTAATCTGCCCGGGGCTGACATCGCTGACGGTGCAGACACACTCATTGCCTGCCCCATCGCAAACCAACACTTCCTCTCCATTTTGCAGGCGCAGCACCTTTGCGTGCGCCGCATTCTCCCCTGTCAGCACCAAGAAATTTTGCGCAAGCTGCTCCGGTGATACAAAAAACCGTGTCATAGATTGACTCCTTCTTTTTTATAATGAAATCATATCATAAATTTGACAAAATCTCAACAACCAATACAGGGAAAATCTATTGACAAAACCGCTCCGACAGGTTATAATGCATAAGTCAACTTGCGAGAGTGTTGGAATGGTAGACAAGCACGTTTGAGGTGCGTGTGGTTACGCCGTGTGGGTTCGAGTCCCATCTCTCGCACCAAGCAGAAAACGGATACCCTTTGGGGTATCCGTTTTTGTTTTCATATACCAATAGAGACTAATGCAACAGTTAATATCGCAAAAGAAAACCGGCACCTTGATACCAAGGTGCCGGTCAATGTAGAAATTACTTAACAGTAACAGCAGTAACGTGGGGGTTTGCGCCCTCGTACCAGTACAGGAAGCCTTCCACGTCAATCATATCGCCGGCCTTCAGAGTGCCAACAGTCTTGTAAACATCTGTGTTTTCACCGGTCAGGTAGATTTCAACACAGAAATCATAGGAATTGCCGTCCTGCTCCAGAGTCAGGTAGATGTCGTCACCGGGCTCGCCGTTCTTGTACTCCACCTTCTTAACCTTCATATCCTTGAAGGCTACCTTCTTGTTCTGATGGTCGATCAGCTCGTCCTTAGCCAGCAGATCGGTAGCATCAAATGCTTCAGCAATAAAGGTATTGCCGGGAATGATCTCAAAGGTGCCGTCCATGATCTCGACTTCACCGGCCCAAGCGCCCTTAGTGCCCTTGATCTTGATCAGAGTGCCGGGGACCAGCTTCGCTGCATCAGCCTCAGTGCAGGCCATCTCATAAGCAAAGCAAGCGCCGTCAGCATTCTGGCAGTAAGCGGTGATCTTGTTATCCCACCAGGACTGAGTAGCCTGCACGAAGGTAGCAACCTTCACATCGGCATCCATAGCAGCCTCGGTGTATTCCTTATGGGTCATCACGGTGTCCTTGACAGTGATCTTGGTGACATGGGGGTTAGCGCCCTCGTACCAGTACAGGAAGCCTTCCACATCCACCACATCGCCAACCTTCAGGGTGGCAACTGCCTTGTAAACATCGCTCTCAGTATCGGTCAGATAGCGCTCAACACAGAAATTGTATGCAGCGCCGTTCAGAGCCAGAGTCAGGTAGATATCATCGCCGGGCTCACCGTTCTTGTACTCAATCTTGGCAACAGTCAGGCCAGCAAACTTAGCCAGCTTGTTCTGATGCTTGATGAGATCCTCGGTGCCCAGCAGCGCAGTAGCATCGAATGCTTCTGCAATGAAAGGTTCGGCATCTGCAACGATTTCAAAAGTGCCGTCCATGATCTCGACCTCGCCGGACCATTCACCCTTAGTGCCGGTAATCTTGATCTTAGTGCCAGGAACCAGCTTGGCAGCATCTTCCTCGGTGCAGGCCAGCTCATAAGCAAAGTATGCGCCGTCCTCACTCTGGCAGTAAGCGGTGATCTTATTATCCCACCAGGACTGTGTTGCCTGAACATAAGTTTCCACGGTCACCTGAGAGTCCATAGCAGCAGCCATAAACTGCTCATAGGTCATCACGGAATTTTTGCCGCAAGCGGTCAGGGACAGAACCATAACCAACACCAGCAGCAATGCAGTAAACTTCTTCATGTTTCATTACTCCTTCTTTGTTGTTTTTGGGACAGGTTCATTATACATCAGTTTCCAGAAAAATCAATATTCTCTGGCATCTTCTTTCGGTTTTTTATCCATTTAATTCCTGCAAATACGCCCATAACAAGCCAGCAGGCTGCCAAAGCCGCCAGAAGCGCAATTGCTTTTGCAGGCAATGGTCCGAATTCTTCACTGTTTTCCGCCTTATCTACCTGGATCTGATCCAAGCGATACAATGCGGAAACCTCCTGGTAAACCGCATCATAGTTCAATTCTTTGCCCCGCCGGACAGTTTTGGTCACATTCTCTATGAGCTGGCCTGCCGCATTCCGCAGGGATGCAGAACCGTTAAACACCGGGGCTACAAAGGTTTTGTCGGTATTGTCCAGCAGCAAGCGAGTGGCATCGATCTTGATATCATAATACAGATCATTATCCTCTCCCCTACGGCTGAGATAGTCCTGATAAGTATCGCTTTGCTGGGCTTTGGCGGTAACCGGCGCATAGCCCTCTGTCTGAGCATAGGCGATCTGCACCCCGTCTGTCAGCATAAACTGGGCAAAGAGCCAGCTGGCCAGCACCTCCTGGGGATCTTCCTTATTGAACAGGCACATAGATGGGCCTTGGGAGATCATCTGGGGATTCTGGGTATCAAATTGCGGAATTGGCATTACAACCGTCTCAAACTCTACCAGTTTTTCCTCAGCAATGTCCACAAGGGGCGCGTTACTACCCATCCAGGTAGCACCTGCCGTGGAGTCCACTGCAAAAATGCACTGACCGGCATTTAAGAAATTGGCAGGATAGCCGTTGATCTTGAATGTGGAAAATGCGCCGGTAGCGGTATGCGCAGCAACCGTTTTCAGGATTTCCATAGTGGTGTCGTTGTTCAGGAATATTTCACCGGTATCTGCGGAATACCCTGCGCCCTGCTGCTTGAGCATCTGGATCATCATATTGTCCGTGGACTTATAGAGAAAAGGAATCATTACCTTTTGACCGTTGATCAGGAAGTTGCCATCGGCATCTTTTTTCGCCGCGGCATCACTGACCTCCCATACAAAGTCCCAGGTAAGCACCTCCGGCAGGGTATAGCCCAGCTTTTCCACAAAGGTCTTATTGACATAGCAGGCTTCCGTGGAACGCATATAAGGAACAGCGTAATAATGCCCGTCAAAGGCGCATTCCTCCAGGAATTTTGGGATCACCTGCTCCACAGTGGGCGCATCAAAAGCAACACCGCTGCCCCCAAGGCCGTAGACCGGGTCTGTGAGCAATCCATCCAAGGGTACAACCGTATCCTCGCCTGTAAGATAGGTGGCGATATGGTCGGGATAGGTAATACACACATTGGGGGTGGTATTGGTGGGGATATTGGTGATCACATCGTTGTAGATTTTGCCGTAGTCCGTATACAGGCGGAGATTGACCTTGATGTTGGGATAGATCTGCTGAAAATCCTCAATCGCCTGCTTATAAATACCCACTTGGGTCATATTGGTATCATTCTTGGCCCAGAAGGATATTTCATAGTTTTTAGAGGTATCGAAGTTTGCAGGGATTTGGAAACTGGATACAGGGGTAGTTTCCTCTTCTTGTTCTGGTTTTACCAATTCTCCATGGCAGCCGGACAGGAGTAAAAGGCACAATGACAAAAAGATACAAAGCACTTTTTTCATCCCTTAGTTCCTCCCCGGGACACGCCCTCCATAATTTTATTGCGGAACAGCAGAAACAGTATGATCAGCGGCAGCGAGATGGTCACCACTGCAGCCATCATGGCAGGAATATTCTCCCGTCCGAAGCCATTTTCCCGGATGAATTGGATACCGTTGGATACCAGAAAGTGCGTTTCCTTATCGGTGACCAATCTGGGCCATACATAGGAATTCCAGCACTCGATGACCTTCAAAATGGTAATCGTAACCAGCGTAGGCTTACAAATGGGCACCATTACCCGCAGCAAGTAACGAAAATCTGTAGTTCCGTCCACTTTAGCTGCGTAATACAGCTCATTGGGGATCTGAGCAAAGTTTTCTCTGAGCAGGTAGATATAAAATACGGAGGTCACCGAGGGAAGAACCAAGCCGGCAAGGGTATTGCGCAGTTCCAGATTGGTGACCGTGATGTAGTTGGTAATCACAACCAGTTCATTGGGGATCATCATCAGGGATAAAAACAGTGTAAACACCAGATCCCTGCCACGGAAATCCAGCCGGGCAAACGCAAATGCAGCCAGTACCGTTACCACAAGCATAACCGCCGTGGTAATAACAGTAAAAACCAGTGTGTTCAGCAGATACCGGGCCAAAGGCACTGCGGTAAATGCGTGAATGTAGTTTTCAAAGGTGGGCGCAAGGGTAAACAGTTGGGGGATATACTCCGAGTTATAGGCGCCGTAGCCCTTGATGGATGTCAGAATCATCCAGTAAAACGGGAATAGTACCATAAGACCCCACAGGGTCAAGCCGGTATAGGTAACGGTCTTTACTGCCCGATTGCGCCGCAGGGCAGCGCGTTCGATCTTTTCATAATCCATAACCGCACCCCCTTAATAATGGACATGCTTCCGGCTGACCAGCAGGTTAATGCAGGTAATGGTCAGCACAATGGCGAACAGGATAATGGCTGCTGCCGAGGCATAGGAAGGATAACCGCCGCTGTTGCCATAAAGCATATCGTACACATAGCCCACGATGGTATTCATTCCCGCCGCATTCAGGTCCGTGCCAAACAGAGCAACCGCGTCGCTGTAGGCCTTAAATGCGCCAATAAAGCCGGTAATGATCAGATAGAACATTGTGGGCGAGATCATCGGCAGTGTAATTTTGGTAAAGATCCGCATACGGGATGTGCCGTCCACTCTGGCGGCATTGTAGTAGGTCTCATTGACCGAAGCCAATGCGGTGGTGAGAATCAGAATCTTAAAAGGCATAACCACCCAGATGGTGTAAAAACACAGCACGAACATCTTGGCCCAGTAAGGTCCGTCAATAAAGTCCACACTCCCACCGCCAAACCAGGAGATCACAAGGTTGGCAAAGCCATCGGTATAGGGTGTTTTCCGAAACAGGATCATAAACACCAGGCCAACTGCCAAGGTGTTGGTCACATAGGGCAGAAAATACACCGTCTGCAGGAGCTTGCGCAAAGGCTTGATAGAATTCAGGCCCACAGAAATAAGCAGCGCGATTCCTGTAGACAAAGGCACTGTAATAAACACAAGCAAGAATGTATTTTGCAGCGCCTGCAGGAAATACGGGTCGTGCAGCACATAAGAATAATTGTACAATCCTGTGCCGAAATAGGTCTGGGAGGCAGAGTGAAACCCCTCTTCAAAGGAGTAGATGAACACATCAATCAGCGGGTACACCATAAATGCGCTCAGAAACAGGATCGCCGGCAGCAGATACAGCCAGCCTTTTGCTTTCTTATCTTCCATATTCTCTCTCCTGTCAGCGCAGTCTTTCCTGGGATTGACTGTGGAAGATAAACACCTTCTCCGGCTTCACATCAAAGCGAACGGTGGCAGATGCGGTATCTACCGCGATATCACTGCTGATAATGGCGCGGATATCCGTGTTCTCCGAATCCTTGTGTCCACATACCACACTGACATCCCGGCCCATAATCTCCACCCGGCGAAGTTTGCAGGTCAGCGCGCCGGTATCCGACAGGATAAAGCCCTCTGGACGGATGGCGGCGATCACTGTCTGATCGGCAATGCCGGGTGTTTCCAAAATCCGCTCATCACCAATGTACAGATATCCACTCTCAACCTTGCCGCCAAACACATTGATGGGTGGCGTTCCAAGGAATTTGGCCACAAACAGGTCCACAGGATCGTCATAGACCGCCTGGGGGTTACCCATCTGGTGGATCACGCCGTCCTTCATTACCACGATCATATCCGAGATGCTCATGGCCTCCTCCTGATCGTGAGTGACAAAGATGGTGGTAATGCCGGTCTCATTCTGAATCCTGCGGATCTCCTCCCGGGTCTGCAAACGCAACCTTGCATCCAGATTGGACAAAGGCTCGTCCAGCAGGAGAATACGGGGCATCTTTACCAGCGCGCGGGCAATGGCCACACGCTGCTGCTGACCGCCGGACAGCGCATTGGGTTTGCGATCAAGCAGGTTTTGAATCTGCACCAGCTTTGCCACATCCGCGGCCTTTTGGTACATCTCCTCCTTGGTCAATTTGTCCTTCCCCTTCAAATTCTGCAAAGGAAAGATAATATTCTGCAGCACCGTCAAATGGGGATAGAGCGCATAGTTTTGGAACACCAGTCCCACACCCCGATGCTCCGGGGGCAGGGCTGTTACATCGTCATCCCCAAAGAAGATCTTGCCGGAGGTGGGTTTCTGCAAACCGCTGAGCAGATGCAGCGTGGTGCTCTTACCGCATCCGGAAGGACCCAGCAATCCGATCAATTTACCGTCCGGGATCTCCAGCGTTACATCATTTACCGCCACCACATCCGGCTGCTTTTTCTGAAATCCGGGGAATTTCTTTGTCAGATTTTCCAGTGTTACTTTCATCACTGCACCATCCTTTGGATTTTTATGGCATTATTATAGTCAATTTTTCAGTGGTTTGCAAGGATATTTCATTTACCAATAGCATTTTTGCAGATTCTGTGCTATACTACAGAAAATTAGAGAAATGAGGGCTGAAAATGGAGCTAAGGCGAGGTCGGCCGGAGGAATTAACCGGTCGTTTGGAGAAAGAGATCCGGGTGTATGATTTTTTAGACAAACTGGGCATTGATTATATGCAGGTAGACCACGAGCCTGCTATGACAATGGAAGCCTGTGAGGCTGTGGATGCGGCTCTGGGCACTGCAATGTGCAAAAATCTATTCCTGTGCAACCGACAGCAAACAGACTTCTACATCCTGCTGATGCCGGGAGATAAGGTGTTCAAAACCAAGGATCTTTCCGTGCAGCTGGGCGTTTCCCGCCTGTCCTTTGCCTCCAGCGAATTTATGGAGGAATTTCTGGATATCACCCCCGGCTCGCTGAGTGTTCTGGGTCTTATGAACGATAAGGATCACCGGGTGCGGCTTGTCATCGACGGACCGGTATTGGATGGTGAATTCATCGGCGTACACCCTTGCATCAACACCTCCAGCCTGCGGCTGAAGACCTCTGATCTTTTAGAAAAAATCATTCCCGCCATGGGTCACGAGCCCACCATTGTACAATTGCCGTAAAAAACACCGCCCATGGCGGTGTTTTTCTTATTTCAGCGTGCTTATGATCTCAGAGGCATTCTGCAGGACCAGGTGTGGTTTATCGGTGGATTGTTCAAGGATTTCCGGGGTTGTTTCGCCGCTCATAACTAAAATACCGGTGATACCGGCATTCAAGCCGGACTTGATATCGGTATAGATCCGGTCGCCAACCACGGCGGTCTCTTCCTTGGTGTAGCCGTGCTGCGCCATAGCAAGCTGGGGCATTAAGGGGCTGGGTTTTCCGATCACCACAGGACGCTTTTGGGTTGCATTGAATATCATATCACAGACACTTCCGCAATCCGGCACGCTGCCAAACTCCGTGGGACAGACATAGTCCGGGTTTGTGGCGATATAGGGAATCCCCGGTCGCGTCAGCAATAATCGGCTGACATCTTCCAGTTTTTTGAAGGTCAGTTCCGTATCAAAGCCCATTACGATACAATCTACATCGGCAAGGTTTTCCGTAACAGTAAAGCCCTCCCGCTGCAGTTCATCCTTGAGTGACTGTGTGCCGCATACATACAGGCGGTGGTTGGGGTAGTTTTCCTTCAGATACCACGCCGTTGCCTGAGAAGAGGTAATAAAATCCTCTCTCGTTGCCGCAATGCCCAAGCCTGCCAGTTTCTTGATATAATCCTCCACACTTTTGGAAGAATTATTGGTCATAAACAGGTAGCGCCGGCCGGTGGACTTGATGGTTTCCAGCAATTCGGTGGTAAAATCATAGAGCCGGTTTCCCAAATACAAAGTACCGTCCATATCAAACAGATACAGCTGGATGCTCTGCAAAAGCTTTTCTTTATCCATAGCCCCTCCTATAACAGGTCGCACAGCTCATCTAAAACGCCCAAATCCCACGCCAAGCGGGACAGAACATATTTATCCCGGATATCTTTGGTGGCACGGAAGGTCATCTTAGCCGTTTCGCTGTCTACGCCGATGGTTTCTAAATCAGCAGATATTCCAACCGTATTTAAAATATCGGCAAGCTGCTCATATGTCGGCAATTCCTCGTGCAATACTTGCAAAATATTTTCCCAGTTTGTAATGATTTTTTCCAGCCGTGCCGGGTGGGTGGCTTTATTATATTTCTGTTCCCGTTCTTCCTGCAAAATCATAGTTTTTGCACTGTTACCAAGGAATTTTCGCAACGCTGTCTTCCAATCTTCATAGGAGAATCGGTCTACATACGCCCGGGCGGCAGGTGCATCAGGTGTCATTTTCTTAACTCGCTCATACAGTTTCACGGCCTGCAAGGTGGCCATGGCGCACTGGATACCGTGTAAATCGGTGTTTGTTCCAAATTCCAATCCCCGCATATCCCAGATATGGGAGAAATAATGCTCCACGCCGGAAGCAGGCCGGGACACGCCGGCATAGGCCATGGCAATACCGCTGACCACCAGGCCCTCAAAAACTGCTTCCACCGCCTTCTCTTCCCGTTTCAGCAACCCCTCTGCGTGTTCAACACACCGTTTAAGGGTTTCACGAATCAACTGCGCTACCTGCTCGCAGTAATACTCGCCGGTAATGATATGGGCAATTCGCCACTCAGCGATACTGACATATTTGGCAAGTATATCGCCAAGACCAGCTTTGAGCATATGCGCAGGCGTATTTTTCAAAATCTCCGTATCGCCGATGATCACATCGGCGCATCGGCTGGGCAGAGACACCTTTAGCCCGTCCATAGACATAGACGAGGTGGCAGATGCATAGCCGTCCATAGAGGGTGCGGTGGCTATAACAATATACTTCTTTCCGGTGATATTGCTGAGAATCTTACCGATATCGTTCACTACACCGGAGCCGATAGCGATAATCAGATCACAGGTCGTATCAAAATGCATAACCGCAGAGCCTACCGCAGCCTCGTCCGGTTCCAGATGTTCCTGGGGAAAAATGTAGGCGCTGTACGGAATTCCATTACGCTCAAGGACCCCGCGGACCTTATCCCCTGCCGCAGCAAAGGTATTTGTGTCTGCCAACAGAAAGGGGTTCTTTGCGCCGAAGTAGGATACAAATTCCCCCAGCCGGTCGATGGCATTGGGGCCCGTTACCACCTCATAGATATCAGCGCTGTGGATTTTACCGCAGCTGCAATGCGCATTTTTTAAGTAATTTACCATTTTGTCCTCCGTTGCGGCGGTTGATTTCTTTGTCTATCCGTGATACTATCATACCGATATAACGATAAAATGTCAAATGCGTGAATTTTTCGCATTTTTGAGAGAAGGTCTTATTATGGCAATTGGGCGGGGAATCCGCTTATCCCGGCAGAAGGATGTGGATATGACCACCGGCAGTGTGGTTATGCACATCATCCGTTTTGCCTTTCCCCTGCTGATCGGCAATCTGTTTCAGCAGCTTTATAATACGGTAGATACATGGGTCGTTGGCAATTATGTAAGCAACGAAGCATTTTCCGCTGTGGGTTCGGTCACGCCCATCACCAATATGATGATCGGTTCCTTCACGGGACTTGCCTCCGGCGCAGGTGTGGTCATCAGTCAGAATTACGGCGCAGGCCGGGCAGATAAGGTGGAGCAGGCCGTCCACACGGCGGTTAGCCTAACCTTGATCCTTACTGTGGTTTTCACTGCTTTGGGCCTGATCATCACACCCTATATGATCGGCTTTACACAGCTGCACGAGGCCGCCGCAAAAGAAGCCACTACCTATCTGACCATTTATTTTGCCGGCATCTCGGGATTGATGCTGTATAATATGGGCGCAGGTATTCTGCGGGCCATCGGCGATTCCCAGCGGCCGTTCTATTTCCTTGTAGTCTGCGCGGTCTTAAACACTGTACTGGACTTGCTGTTTGTCCTTGTGTTCAAAATGGGCGTGGAAGGTGTGGCGCTGGCGACCATTACATCCCAATTTATTTCTGCATTGTTGGTCATTATCACATTACTGCGAACAAACAGTTGCGTGAAGCTTTCTCTTAAAAAGCTGCGACTGCATCTTACAATTTTGAAAAAAATCCTGCTTGTGGGTATCCCGGCAGCGCTGCAAATGGCCGTTACCGCATTTTCCAATGTGTTTGTCCAGTCCTACATCAATTTCTTTGACCTTGGTCTCCCCTCCCCGGATACCATGGCAGGCTGGACGGCTTACTTAAAGATCGATCAGCTTCTGTTCCTGCCTATGCAGTCCATCTCTTTGGCCACCACTACCTTTGTTGGACAGAATCTTGGCAAGGGGCAGCTGGCCCGGGCAAAAGAGGGTGTTACCAAGTCTGTTATCGTATCCATGGCTGCAACTGCCGTTATGATGATTCCTGTGATGGTCTTTGCGCCAAAGGTTGTGGGTTTCCTCAACAACAAGCCGGAGGTGATCGCCAACGGTACTATGTTCCTGCGGGTATTAACACCCTTCTATCTGCTTTGCTGCTTTAACCAGATCTATGCCGGCGCGCTGCGGGGCGCAGGTGACAGCAAGGCCTGTATGTTCATTATGCTGGGCTCTTTTGTGGCATTTCGGCAGGTCTATCTGTTTGCAATGTCCAGAATCTGCAACCAGATCATTCCCATCGCCATGTCTTACCCTGCCGGCTGGCTGCTGTGCAGCTTTATTACCATCATTTACTACCGCAAGGTATCCCTCAATAAGACAAAATTGGTTGAAGACAGTTAAAAAGTACCGCCCAAGGGCGGTACTTTTTCATTTCTCTTTATAGGGAGGATCTCCGGGGTAGATGCCTTGGAGCTTTTGCATAGATCTGGGCAGGGCGTCCTGAGAGTTGCCCCAGGGGGCACCGGCGTTGCGGTAGTCATATTTGGCAATCAACCAGTCAAGATCACCCTTGACTCGCTCCATATTCTCACACATCAGCCTATAAGCCGTGGTATAGAACCAATGGCGCTGGCTGTCCGGCAGGTAATTTTCCGCCTCCTGCAAAAGTCTTGCAAAGTGGCGCATACAAAAACCCTTGCACCCCTCCACCTTATCCCTGAACTCCTTGTCCTTGATACGCACGAAGAATGTATGGTAATGGCGGGACATATTATACTCGATGTCTTCACAGATATAGCAGGAATGCTTCCGGGCGGCCAGGATCTCCCAATAGGGTGTGTCCTGGGTGGGTATATTTTTGCGGAAGAGACCCTTTTTCTCCGGGATTTCCATTTTCTCAGCTTTCTGTTTCAATTCGTCCAACAGAGATGTCATGTGGGTTTGCAGGATCATTGCCGCGCCCAGGTGGTTGCCGTAATCATACAGCGATTTTAAATGGTGGCCGCAGAAGCCAACCCGGCCAGTAGCTGCCCGGACATGAGGCTCCATATAGGTCGCTGACGGGCCAACCACATAACGGATGGTCCGATGCTCCACATCCCGCTCCATGGCGCAGAAAGGACATTCGTCCTCTGCTTCAAAACCCTCATTGACGGGTATGGTATGCAATTGTTCTTTCATAGTATATCCCCTAAGTAAAAATCCGGGAAGCAGGTCCGCTTCCCGGATTTCATATTGTATCTTACTTCAGAGCCTCTTCGATAGCAACAGCCACGGAGACAGTCATGCCGACCATGGGGTTGTTACCTGCGCCCAGGAAGCCCATCATCTCAACGTGGGCAGGGACGGAGGAAGAACCGGCAAACTGTGCATCGCCGTGCATACGGCCCATAGTGTCGGTCATACCGTAGGAAGCGGGGCCTGCAGCCATGTTATCGGGGTGCAGGGTACGGCCGGTGCCGCCGCCGGAAGCGACGGAGAAGTACTTGCGGCCATTCTCCATGCACTCCTTCTTGTAGGTGCCGGCAACGGGGTGCTGGAAGCGGGTGGGGTTGGTGGAGTTACCGGTGATGGAAACGTCAACACCCTCATAACGCATAACAGCAACGCCTTCACGGACATCGTCACAGCCGTAGCAGTTAACGGCAGCGCGCTCGCCCTTGGAGTAAGGAATGCGCTCAACGATCTTCAGCTCACCGGTGTAGTAATCGAACTGGGTCTTTACATAGGTAAAGCCGTTGATACGGGAGATGATCTGCGCAGCATCCTTGCCCAGACCGTTCAGGATAACCCGCAGGGGCTCCTTACGGGCCTTATTGGCGGAACGGGCGATACCGATGGCGCCCTCAGCAGCAGCGAAGGACTCGTGGCCAGCCAGGAAAGCGAAGCACTTGGTCTCGTCCCGCAGCAGCATAGCGCCCAGGTTGCCGTGGCCCAGACCGACCTTACGGTCCTCAGCAACGGAGCCGGGGATGCAGAATGCCTGCAGACCGATG
>JAFVVI010000026.1 GCA_017502265.1 Oscillospiraceae bacterium | reverse complement strand
GGCTCGGAAGTTTCTGAATCAGCAGCGCCGTGGAGCGCATTTTCCACCACGTTTGCAAGAATTGCCACAAGGTCGTGAGAGGAAACCGGTGTTTCCTTTCTTGCTGCCGCATTGGCGTTAAAGCGAATATTTGCGGCTTTTGCTTTCGCCTCATATACACGCAGTACATTGTTGATGGTTTCATTCTCGCAAAACCTCTGCGGACGCTGACTATCCATTTCTACGTTTTGCTTTTCAAGATAACGGATAATGCTATCAAGTTCACCGTTCTTGGCCAAAGCCAATATAGCATCATTATGGTGGCGAATATCGTGATAGCTTTTTCTTGCCCACATAACTTCGTTTTCTTGGGCTTGCACCCGTGTTTCGAGAAGCTCAGTGTGGATCTGCTTGCGCTTTTCCTTAGCAAGCTCCACCATATCTTTAAGACTTGAAAACAGTGCGGCGTAGGTTACGAAAAACATCGCTGTTGTGGCTATGAAAATCTGAAATCTGCCGTTGTCGGTGCGTGTAACACCGTCTATGTAAATGGTCTGTGTGGCCATCACCACCAAAAAGGCGATCACGATTGCGTAATACTTGCCAAAGCCTTTATCAATGTATACACTGACCTTCTTAAATTTCGGAAGAATAAGAACATAGATCAGCACCTGCAAAAGCGCCATAATGAAAACCATACATACAATTTTGAGAGCAAGGTGCATTTCCTTTTCTGCAATAAAGGCGGCGAAGGCACCGAAAGCAGTATATATGCTGGCGTAGCTGATAAACAAAAACCCTTTCTCAATCGGCTTGCCTTTGGTTGCAATAAAGAACAATACGGCGTTGAGCAGCACCATTAAGGTGTAGTTCAGCTTAGGGGTTGTGGGCGGTAGGATCAAAAACACCACTGCATATACAAGCCATATCAGCGAAGTAACGAGCTTATTATATCTGGGCTTGGCGAAGAATATGGACATGCCAACATGGGAAAGCACAGACAATATCAGCAAAAGTAATGTAAGAGCGTCCATTTCATCACCTCATTCCCAAATAGTCCATATAGGCGTTTTTGAGCGAGGCCATCGCTCTTCTTGGAACGGCAAGACATTTGCCGGTTGTCATTTCAACCGTGTCTGACAGTATTTTTTCAATCTGTTCCAAATTGATAATAAAGGTCTTTCCGCAAAGGTAAAATTGCCCGAAGGGAGATAATTTCTCCCAAAGTTCTGCCTGGGAGATGCGAACCGATGCAGGCTCACCCTCTGCAAAATAAATTGTTTGGTTGTGGTTGGCAGACTCACAATAAATGATATTACCAACAGGGATATTATAATATCCGTTTGCCGTTTTCATCAGCACGGTTTTCGGCTTATCTTGCCCTATGCTGCGCATTGCCTTATCCATCGCCGCAAAAAAGTCATCCTTGGTGTAAGGCTTCAGCAGATAATGGGTAGCACCCACTCCAAACGCTTCTACTGCATGATCGCGGGAGGAGGTCAGAAAGATTATGGGACTTTCATCGTTTCTCCGTCTTAGCTCAGTCGCAACACTCACACCCGTTACACCGGGCATATAAACATCTAAGAAGTATATATCGTAATGCTCACCTTTATCAAGTGTATCCAAAAGGTCAGAGGGCGTATCAAATTGCTCTGCCGAAAAGCGAACATTCCGCAAAGCGGCATATTCCAAGAGAAAAGCTGCGGACGTATCCAAGTATTTTTTCTCATCGTCACATATTGCAATTTTGACCATCTGGCCACCTTCTTTCCGACCCATTTATGCGTGAGTATCATTTCGTAAATTGCATTATATCATAAATTCTTTCAAATTTCTATGTGTTTTAACGATTTCACAAAACCACGCTCCGTAAATTCGATTTTACAAATACAAAAACCGGATGAACCTACAGCGCTCATCCGGCTTTATTTGTGACAGTTTGAATATTTAATTTTGGCTGCTCAGAGTATGTATTTCTGACGCATATTAGAATGTATTACGCTCCTTTCTAAAATCGCCGGAAAACCGATTTTGACCGGATTTTGTGCAAATTGAGCCCCACAAAAATCAGCGCAATCACTGGTGTTTATGCGGTTTTTCGATATTTGTCCTATTATACCATATTCCTCAACACGGCGTACAATACCTGTGGCTTTCATATATATCTATCTCCTTATTTTACAAATTACGCTGTTAGTATCTGTAAACTGACGGAGATTATACCGTCAAAAAAACTCCTTCGGCTGCACGAAGGAGTTTTTGTCTTCATTATGTTTTGATTCGCGACGGTTTTACTGCAGAGCTTTCAGGAATTCTTCCATGGCCTTTTCCGGATCATTGCCAAAGGGCATCCGGAAGATCTCCTGCCACTGGTCGGCAGACAGCTCCGCGGCATCCGCCACCAAGAATATGTCCATATCCCACGCCCGGCGGGCAAAGGCCTCGGCAGCTGCATCGTCCTTGCGGTCCAAGTCGGCCACAACCAGCATTTTTCGGGCATAGGGGCCACCGAAACGGGCGGCCACTGTGTGGAGCTTATACAGCTCCTCGGGCTTTACATCGCCGTTTTTGCAGGAGACGAACAGGGGCGTCGCGCCCCGCATCAGCAGCACATCGATCTCGTTCCGAGTGCCGGAAAACGCAAATCCGGAAGTGGGAATATCCCCGTCCCAGTCGATCTTCACACCCATGCGGCTATCCCCGAAAAGGGGCGCGCCTGCTTCCCGGACGGCCCGGCCCTCCAAAAGGGTCTTAAGCTCCAGTACATTGCCCTGGGTGTGAATGCAGTACCGCAGAAAATCCGAATTATAGCTATACTGCAGTGTATTGCGGCTGCTTTGGTCGGTGACCACGCCCTCTTTGTCCAGCTTTTCAATAAGTTCCCGGACGGTTTCCTCTTTTTCCTGCAGAGCCGGAATGCTTTCCCAAAGGTCCTGCAGGGACACCCGGACCGGATTTTTGGTCTCGGAATATTTTTCAAACCGCTTCAGCAGGGAGACGGCTTCATTCCACTGCTTGGGCATCCCGGCAACTACCCGCCACAGCCTGTCCAGGTCCTTGCGGGTACAATCCGCCGGCAATTGGTAGGCATCGGGGAACAGTCCGCCCCCGTGGAGGGCGATCATTTCCTCCACCGTCAGGTGGATGGCCTTGGCCGGTTCCTGGCGGTTATCGTGGATATAGTCCACCACCGTATCCGTCTGGTGGTCGTATCGCTCCACCCGGACGGTTTTCCGTTTTTCCTCGCCCAGGTCTGCCAGCGCCGCGCCCAGGGCCATGGCCACCGACGGCTCGCCGCCGGTCAAATCAATGACGCATTCCTCCGATGCTGAGATCAGCCGGAACAATACCGCCCGCAGATCCCCGAAATCCTTTTCATCGGCATTGCACAGCGCAACCGCCGTGTCCAATCCTCGCCGGCGGAACAGTGCCTTGTACCGCTCTACCGGGTCTGTCATCTCCTGGGTGTTACCCACGAAGATCAGCTTTTGGGGGCGCAGACGCAGACAGGCGGCGATATTATCTATATGGGCCTTGGTAAAACATTCGATCAGTGTCATGGCTATGCCCTTTCTGCTTTTGGTATCAATAACCCTTTGTCAAATCCACCTGGTCAGTGATCTGGCCGTTCTCTATATAGGCGATCACCTTTTGGGTAATATCGCTGACATACCGCTGGTGGCCCACCCGGATCCGGGTAGCCTGGTGGGGAGACAGGACCACATTGTCCAGCTCCACAAAGGGCTGCTTAGAGGGATTCAGCTTAGAATTTTTGTCCTTGGGTTTTTCGTCCCAGGTATCGATAGCCGCGCCGGCCAGCCAGCCCTCAGACAGGGCCTGATATAGCGCCGCCTGGTCGATACAGTTGCTTCTGCCCACATTGACGATATATTTGCCCCGGAGCTTTTGCAGGGTCTGCGCATTGATGAGATGGTTTGTTTGCGGTGTCTTGGGCAGGGAGAGGATCAAAAGATCCGTCTGCCGGAACAGTTCCTCTAATGTATCCACTGCCATAATGTCCGTATATTCTTTATCCCGTTTCAGGGTGTAGGTCTCGATATGATTGCGCCGCAGGAGCATATTGATATGCCGGCCAATATGGCCGTAACCCAGCAGGCCCACCTTCATATCGAAAAAGCTCTCCCAATAGGGGTTGGTATTGTCATACCAGATGCCCTTTCGGAGTTTTTTGTCGCATTCGGTAATGCGGTTGACCAAGCTGATGCTCAGACCGAAAGCGTACTCGGCAATGATATGGGCATCTGCGTGGGAATTGGCCAGCAGGACGCCCTTTTCTGCTATTTCCTCCAGGGGAAAATCGTCCACGCCGGTTTTGTAGGCAAAGGCGATCTTCAACCGGTCCGCGGTTTTCAGCGCCCGGGCGCTCATCCGCTTGCCAATGAAAATATCGTAGCCGGACAGATCATATCCGGACAGGCCCACCACATCCACCTGGGCATATTGGCTGAGCGTTTGGATCATTTGCTGGAATTCCGCATCTTCCTTTGCAATACTCAGACAGATCTTCATTATCGTCTCACGTCCTTACAATCACTGGTTTCAATCTCTTCCTGCCGGGCTGCCAGCACATCTCCCCGCACCCCATGCTTCAGCGCGATGCAGTCTGCGGCAAAGGCCAGCGTACGGGCCATATCCCCGGCAAAGTGCAGCCAGCCGTGGAGGAAGCCGGCAGCAAAGGCGTCGCCGCCGCCGATCCGCTCCAATACGGCAAATTCTTTTTCGGTGGCCGCCACAGAGCCGGTTTTGGTATACACCTCTGCCCGGATCTTATGGGTGTCGCCCGAAAGAATGTCCCGTTCCCGGACCACTAAATACTCTACATTGCCGTAGCTGTCAAAGAAGTTCTCCCGGGTCACATCCAAAAAGGCTGTCAGATCCCGCCGGCTGCAGAACACAATGTCCGCATAGGGGATGATCCGCCGGTACACCGCAGCGGCCTCGGCAACGGTCCACAGCTTTGCCCGGTAGTTAAAATCAAAACTTACGGGAATTCTTCGCTTCTTCGCCTCCTGCAGCAGACGGAAACACACCGCCTCCACCGAAGGAGACAACGCAAAGGAAATGCCACTGATGTGCAGCACCGCGCAGTCAGCCAACGCCTTTTCGTAGTTGATATCCGACGCTTGGAGGGTGGTGATCTCCGCGTGTTTCCGGGCATAAATCACCTTGGCCGGCCGGGTAGCAAAGCCCGGCTCGAAAAAGTACATACCCATATTGCTGCCGGCGGAGATAACCTGAGAGCAATCCACGCCATATCGCTGCAGGTGCAGCACCGCGCCCCGGCCCAAGTCATTATCCGGCAGCTTGGTCAGATACCGGGTGGCATTGCCCAGGCAGGACAGGGCCACCAACACATTGGATTCGCTTCCACCATAGGAAGCCCCAAATTGGGTGGCATTTAAAATGGAATCCGGCGGGGTCAGCCGCAGCATAATTTCACCGAATGCCACAACGGTTTTATTGTCCATGTTTCTTTCCCTCCTCCCGGGGGTGACGCCAGCGGTCGCACAGCTCCATATAAGACAGGGTCACCAGCAGCGCCTCGCCGCATTCCCGCTTCAGCGTGGGTCTTACCATGCGATTGACCGTTTCCCGGGCTCTGTCCCATGCCACTGCAAGGCAGCCGCTGCGCTTGCCCACCTTTCTGTGGACCCGCAAAATATCCCTTCTCTTTGCAAACAGGCAATAATTGAAATTAATGGCGATTTGGTCGAAGGGCATCAGATAATAATCAGAATCCAGCTTGGAATCGGTAATCACATATCTGCCGTCCGGGTGGCGCATCTCCAAATTCAACTCCAAAATATTGCGCAATTCTTTGGCTGTTTTATTGACGAAAATAAAGAAATACAGATTGGGCTTACCGCCCTCCAGAAGATCCCGGGCAAGACCCAGGAAATTGTGTTCCATTTGGAAGACCTCATAATCGTCCCCGGGTACCAGGCCGAAATTACCCTTGACCGTCTTTTTGATGATGCCCTCGATCTTCTCCTGGGCCTTTTCCGGGGTAGGCTCCAGCACATCCCATCTGCTCATTTCCAGATCGTCCAGCTTCATAGCCAAAGAAATGCTCTGGGCAAACTTATTCTTCCAGGTGATCTTCTTACGGCTGCGTTTTTCCACTAACACATATCCGTCCGATGTGACGATCAGGCCATTGATACCGATCTGGTTGCCGAACTTGGACCGCTCTATGGGACAGATATGATCATCATACTCATAGACCTCCCGGATGCTCATACCGTTGGCGAACTGGTAGTCCATACAGCGGTTTGTGATGAGCATATGGTAATAGGTGGACCGTCCGGTGTTCAGGGTCAGCAGATCCTTTTCTTTGTCATATGTAAAATCGTTGAGCCGGACGGTGTTGGAATTCCTCTTTTGGGAATTCTTGTGGGCCTGCAAAAGCTCGTCGGCGTGGTCGATGACAAAGGAGGGCAGGGAATGTTCCTCCGTGTGATCGTCAAAAACCATTTTCGTTTTGCCGGATATATTGGCAAACACATTCAGCGAGCACAGGTCCAGCTTGCCCGCCAGATACCGGGCCGCGCTCTTACAGGCGCGGTCATACTCCTTGCCTTCGGTGCCCTTTTCCCGGACCAATTGTTTCAATTTCCGCGCCTGCCAGCGCGCTTTTCTTTTTGCTTTTTGCGCGGTATCCTTGCCGGATGCCTGCAAGATCTTGGGCGCTTCGTTCTTTAGAAGGCTCAGGGTCAGAAATTCGCCGTCCTTATCCGCAAAGGTGCTTTGATTTCTTTCCGCAATCTCCCGGCGGATTCTTTCTTCCGCCTGGGCATCGGATACCGTCTCCGCGCCGGTCTCTTTCTTTATTTTTTCCCGCATTTTCTTCTTGCGGGCGGTGCTGAAAGGATTATGCTTTTCGTACTGGGCGATGATCTTATGGTGATTGTCCTCGATCTTCATGGACTCTTCCATATAGCCCTCAAACCAGGACAGGATCTTCAGCGCGCCCAGAGAGACCAGGCCCGCAAAGAGCAAAGAGAGGGTGTCTTCCGATTTGACAATGTTCAAAAAGGTATTCCAAACGGTCTGCTCATCGGTAAATGCGCCGGAAAGGCCCAAAACAAACGCCATACCCGCCAGGTAGAAAAGCACCTTGCAGAGGGGCTTTCGCAAAAGGTTTGCCAGAGCCTTTAAGATTCTCTTTCTGTTCATCCCGTAACCTCCGTCTCTCTTTTGGCTGTAACAATTGTATTTTAGCACCTTTTTTGGCGGATTTCAACACGCAGATTCGGCTGAAATTTTCCAGGTCGCCTGCTCTGCAACACGCAAAAAACCACTGCTCTCAAGCAGTGGTTTTTTGATTGTTTTTTACAGGGTTGCGGCCATAACGGCCTTGATGGTATGCATCCGGTTTTCGGCCTCCTGGAATACGATGGACTGTTCGCTCTCGAACACCGCATCGGACACTTCCATGCAGTCGATGCCGAATTTCTCGCCCATCTCCTTGCCGATCTTGGTCTTCAGATCGTGGAATGCGGGCAGGCAGTGCATAAACACAGTGGTTGCCTTGCCGGTCTTTGCCATGAGCTGACTGTTCACCTGATAGGGGGTCAGCTCCCGAATCCGCTCCTCCCACACCTCTGCCGGCTCGCCCATGGAGACCCACACATCGGTGTAGATCACATCGGCATCCTTCACGGCGGCAGCGGGATCTGTCTCAAATCGCAGGGCAGCGCCGCTTTCCTTGGCGATCTCCTGGCACTTGGCGATCAGCGCCTTGTCCGGGAAGTATTTCTCAGGGCAGCAGGCGGTGAAATTCAGGCCCAGCTTGGCGCAGCCTACCATCAGGGAGTTGCCCATATTATACCGGGCATCGCCCATATACACGAAATTCAGACCTTTCAGGCAGCCGAACCGCTCCCGAATGGTGAGCATATCCGCCAGGATCTGGGTGGGGTGGTATTCATTGGTCAAGCCGTTCCAAACGGGGACCTTGGAATACTTTGCCAGCTCCTCCACGATGTCCTGGCCGAAGCCACGGTACTCGATACCGTCGTACATACCGGCCAAAACACGGGCGGTGTCGGCGATGGATTCCTTCTTGCCCATTTGAGAGCCGCTGGGTCCTAAGTAGGTGACGGACATACCCAGATCCGCGCCGGCCACCTCAAAGGCGCAGCGGGTACGGGTGGAATCCTTTTCAAAGAGGAGAACAATGTTCTTGCCCTCGTGCATTCTGTGGGGAATGCCGGCCTTTTTCTTGGCCTTTAAGTCTGCTGCCAGGTCAATGAGCCCCAGAATTTCCTCGGGGGTGTAGTCCAGCAACTTCAAAAAATCTCTGCCTTGCAGATTCATAATCAAACACCTTTCGCAACAATTTCATTCGACTGGTCATTGCGAACCAGTGGGCGCACTGGTGTGGCAATCCCCCACATAAGATGGGGATTCTCACGGCTTGCGTTGCAAGCCTCAGAATGACCGTTTTTACAGCACTTTGGACAGGAAGCTTTGCAGCCGCTCGCACTGGGGATTATCGAAGATCTCCACCGGCGCGCCTTCCTCTGCAACCACACCGTCATCCAAAAATACCACGCGGTTGGACACTTCCCGGGCAAAGCCCATTTCGTGGGTAACCACCACCATGGTCATACCGGCTTTGGCAAGGTCTTTCATAACCTCCAGCACCTCGCCGACCATTTCCGGGTCAAGGGCAGAGGTGGGCTCGTCAAAGAGCATCACTTCCGGCTCCATACACAGCGCCCGGACAATGGCCACTCTCTGCTTTTGGCCGCCGGAGAGCTGACCCGGGTAATCCTTCGCCCGGTCGGCAAGGCCGACTCTTTCCAGAAGGGCCAATGCCTTCTCCTCGGCTTCAGCCTTGGGCAGCTTCTTCAGCATCATAGGCGCAAGGGTCAGATTGTCCAGAATGGTCAAGTGGGGGAACAGGTTAAACTGCTGGAACACCATGCCCATCTTCTGACGGTGGCGGTTCAGGTCCACCTTGTCGCTGGTGAGGTTGGCATCCTCGAAGAGGATATCGCCCCCGGTGGGGACTTCCAGCATATTCAGACAGCGCAGGAAGGTGGACTTACCGGAGCCGGAAGCGCCGATGACGCAAACCACATCGCCCTTGTTGATATCCATATCGATACCCTTGAGCACTTCGTTCTGTCCGAAATTTTTCTTCAGGTTTCTTACCTGAATGACAACATTATTTTCCATCGCTCTTCCGCAGCCTCCTTTCCAGAATTGCCAGCAGACGGGTCAGCGCAACCACCATTACCAAATATACCAGCGCCAGAAGGATAATGGGGTTGACCGCGTCATAGGTCTTGTTCCGAATATTGGTGGCCGCCTTGGTGATATCCACCACAGCCACATAGCCTGCCACAGAAGTTTCCTTCAGCAGGGCGATCAGCTCATTGCCGATGGCAGGCAGAATGTACTTGACGGCCTGGGGCATAATGATTTTTACCATCGCCTGTCCCCGGGAGAGGCCAAGGCTTCTGGCCGCCTCCATCTGGCCTTTATCCACAGCATTGATACCGCTGCGGATCAGCTCTGCCATATAGGCGCCGGAGTTGATACCGAACGCAGCAATGGCCACGGGAATACCGTCCCGGGCAGATGCAAAAATCACAAAGAAGAACAACAGCAGCAACACGGTCATGGGAATGCCCCGGATCACCGTGGTATACACATCGCAAACCCAGTTCAGCAAGCGAAGCTTTTTATTGTCCTCGCTGAAATACTTGGCCACGGCGATCAGCGTACCGATGACTACACCGATGGCAAGGGCGCCGATGGTAATAAGCAAAGTATTGCCAAGGCCCTCCACCATCCACATATAGCGGTTGTCTTCCAGAAAGGTCTCGGCTAATTTATCAAACCAACTCATAATTATGTTTCCTTATATTTTTAAATGGGAAGCGGGTTCCGCGGAAATACGCAGAACCCGCCGTACAGTTTTTTCAGATCAGGGCTTCATGTAGGTCTCACCGTAGTTGGTGAAGATCTGCTCGACGGTGCCGTCGGCAATCAGCTTTGCCTGGATCTTGTTGATCTCAGCAACCAGATCCTCGGAGCCGAAAGCGAATGCGAAAGCGTAGGGCTCTTCGGTCATCTTCTCTTCCAGGATCGTCAGGCCGTCGCCCTCTTCTACCATCTGGATAGCAGTCAGGTTATCCACGACCCAGGCATCAACCTTGCCGGTGGTCAGAGCCGCCTTAGCATCAGCGTTTGCAGTAAATGCCTGCACAGTCAGGCCTTCGTCCTGGCAGCCGGCTTCAGCGGTAGTACCGGTCTGAACGGAAACAGTCTTGCCCTCCAGGTCAGCCTTGGCCTTGATGGCGCTGTCGGCCTTGACAACGATCACCTGGGCAGCATTGTAGTAGGGATCGGTGAAGAGCATATTCTTCTTACGGTCTTCGTTTGCGGTGATGCCGGACATACCGCAGTTGTACTTAGCAGACTTGATGGCGGTCAGCACGGAATCAAAGTCCATCTGGACGATCTCCAACTCCACACCCAGCTCCTCAGCGATCAGGTTCAGGATATCCACTTCGATACCCACGACCTTGCCGCCTTCCAGGCTCTCAAAGGGAGGGAAGTCGGGAGAGGTAGCCACGGTGAGCTTACCGGTCTTCTTTACATCGTCCAGAGTTGCACCCTTGGCGCAAGCGGCCAGGGACAGGCACAGAACCAGTACCAATACCAATGCAATCAGTTTTTTCATTTTTGTTTCCTCCTAAATAAATGTTTCAATATATGTGATTTGTGTTTCTACGGATTCTAAATTGGTGCTGCCGGCAGAAATGCGGCTTTCCACACATCGTCGCAGGCTGATGGCTTCAAACACATCCGCCTCGAACAGTTCGTGGAATTCCTTGTATTCGGCCAGGGACAGCTCCTCAAGCACCTTGTTTTTGGCAATACAGTAAGCCACGGTCTGGCCCACCAGCTTGTAGGCGGTGCGGAAGGGAATGCCCTTTTTGGTTAAGTAGTCGGCAAGGTCCGTTGCGTTGATAAAGCCCTTTTGGGCGGCTTTCAACATATTTTCGGGCAAAGCCTTCAGGGTTTTCAGCATGGGGGGGAATACGGTCAGGCACTGCTTTACCGTATCGACGGCATCGAAAATGCTCTCCTTATCCTCCTGCATATCCTTATTGTATGCCAGGGGGATTCCCTTGAGGATGGTGAGCATTGCCATCAGATCGCCGTAGACCCGGCCGGTCTTGCCCCGGACCAGCTCCGCAATATCCGGATTCTTCTTCTGGGGCATAATGGAAGAGCCGGTGGTGTAGCTGTCATCCAGTTCGATGAATTTGAACTCCCAGCTGGCCCAGAGGATGATCTCCTCGGAGAACCGGGACAGGTGCATCATCACCGTGGCAAAAGCGCTTAGCAGCTCCACGCAGAAGTCCCGGTCGGACACACCGTCGATACTGTTTAAGGTGATGCCGTCAAAGCCCAGGGCATCTGCGGTCATATAGCGGTCGGTATTGTAAGTAGTACCGGCCAGGGCGCAGGAACCAAGGGGATTGCAGTTCATGCGCTTCACCGCATCCTGGATTCTGCCGATATCACGGGTGAACATCATTCCGTATGCCAGCAGATGGTGGGCAAAGGTGATGGGCTGCGCCCGCTGCAGGTGGGTATAGCCTGGCATAATGGTTTCTTTGTGCTGCTTGGCCTGGTGGAGGATCGCATCCAGCAGGGTCTTGAGCATTTCGATGATGCCATCGGCCTCTTCCCGCAGGTACAATCGGATATCCACGGCCACCTGATCGTTCCGGCTGCGGGCAGTATGTAAGCGTTTGCCTACATCTCCCAGCCGCTTTGTCAGCTCCGCCTCCACAAACATATGAATGTCCTCGGCGGTCATATCGATGGCCAGCTTACCGCTTTCGATGTCCTGCAGGATGTTTTCCAGCTCCGGGATGATGGCATCTGCATCTGCCTGGGAGATGATCCCACGGGCAGCAAGCATAGCGGCGTGGGCCATAGAGCCCTTGATATCCTGTCGGAACATACGGCAGTCGAAATGGATTGAAGAATTGAAATCGTCGGCCTGGGTGTCCAGCGCTTTGCTGAACCGGCCTTCCCACATTTTAGCCATTGTTCAGCTTACCCTGCTCCATGAGCGCCTGTGTCTGGGTGGGCAGGCCCCACAGGTTAATGAAACCGGTGGCCTGGGACTGATCGTAATCGCTCTCGCCGAAGGTGCAGATATCCTCGGAGTACAAAGAGTAGGGGCTCTTCACGCCGGCGTTGATGATGTTACCCTTATACAGCTTCAGCCGGACAGTACCGGTGACGGTCTTCTGGGTCTCGGTGACAAATGCAGACAGAGCCTCACGCAGAGGGGTGTACCACTGGCCGTTGTACAGCAGTTCTGCAAAGCAAACGCTCAGCTCCTGCTTCTTGTGGGCGGTCATCTTGTCCAGGCACAGGGTCTCCAGAACGCGGTGGGCCTTGTAGAGGATCGTGCCGCCGGGGGTCTCGTAAATACCGCGGCACTTCATGCCAACCAGACGGTTTTCTACGATATCCAGCAGGCCGATGCCGTTCTTGCCGCCGATCTCGTTGAGCTTCCAGATGATCTCGGTAGCGGTCATCTTCACGCCGTCCAGAGCAACGGGAACGCCCTTTTCATAATCCAGGGTGATGTAGGTAGGTACATCGGGGGCCTGCAGGGGAGAAACGCCCATTTCCAGGAAGCCGGGCTTCTCGTACTGGGGCTCGTTCCAGGGATCTTCCAAATCCAGACCCTCGTGGCTCAGGTGCCACAGGTTCTTATCCTTGGAGTAGTTGGTCTCGCGGTTGATCTTCAGTGGCACATTGTGGGCCTCGGCGTACTCGATCTCTTCCTCACGGGACTTGATATCCCACTCACGCCAGGGGGCGATGATGGTCATATCGGGAGCGAAACGCTTAATGGCCAGCTCGAAACGAACCTGGTCGTTGCCCTTGCCGGTGCAGCCGTGGGCGATGGCGTCAGCGCCTTCGGCGATGGCGATCTCCACCAGACCCTTTGCGATGATGGGACGGGCAAATGCAGTACCCATCAGATACTCTTCGTAGATAGCGCCGGCCTGAATGCTGGGAATGATGATGGTGTCCACCATCTCCTCGCCCAGATCCAGCGCATAGAACTTATCCGCGCCGGTCTTCAGCGCCTTCTCTTCCAGGCCCTCCAGCTCATCAGCCTGGCCCACATTGCCGGCAACGGCAATGATGTAAGGATTATTGTAGTTCTCCTTCAGCCAGGGGATAATAATAGAAGTGTCCAGGCCGCCGGAGTAGGCCAGCACGATTTTCTTAATGTCTTTCTTGCTCATAAAGCATTTCCTCCTCTGCCTTTGGGGCAGTAATTTTTTTGGTTATCCCGATTGTAGCACACTGTGCATAAATATGCAAGAGGGTATTCATCATTTTTTCCAGTTTTACATACCAAAAAACCCAGTGGTTTTCTATTTGCTTTTGTTCATAATCACAAAAACACCCCCTTTTTTCGGTCTGCGATGCCGGAACGTAATGAATAATGTATAAAAAACAGTGTATATTGTGTATATTTTTCAAAGTGTATACAGCGTCCCGGTTAGGCGGCGCTTGTGCACGCACAGCCATTTTTACCCTTGCTTTTTTACCATATATTTGTTAAGATACCTCTTGTACAGAACAAGGAAAGAGATGACTGAATATGCAAATTGTAATTGAACAGGTGCTGATTCTGCTGCTGTTTATCGCTGTAGGTTACACCCTGGGTAAGACCAAGATTGCCAATAGCGACCACAGTAAGGTATTGTCTGTACTGGGCGTGTATATATTTATCCCCGCCAACATATTCAAGACCTTTGCCAGCCGGTTTACGGTGGCATATCTGTCGGAAAAATATCCGCTGATCCTGGCCAGTGTGGGAATCGTGGTAGTTATGGCATTGCTCAGCTATCCCATCGCCAAGCTGCTTATCAAAGACAAATATCAGCAGGCGATATACCGCTACAGTCTGGTGTTGCCCAACTACGGCTATGTGGGCTATGCCCTGGCAGAGGGCATTTTCGGTGCGGATATGCTTTTAAATGTGATGATTTTCGCCCTGCCTATGTCTTTATATACATACACCATCGGCTACTGCTCTCTGACCCGTACCAAAGTCAATCTGAAAAAACTTCTCAGTCCCACCAATGTCGCCATTGTCCTGGGCGCTGCGTGGGGGCTTTTGGGTTTGCCGGTGCCCTCGGTGGTGGGAGCGGTGTTCAACAAAGCCTCTGCCTGTATGGGGCCTGTGAGTATGCTGCTGACGGGAATTGTGATCTCCCAATATAAGCTGCTGGACCTGTTTACTAACAAGAATGTGTATATTATATCGATGCTGCGGCTTTTTGTAATTCCCTGCGCCGCGGCCGGCGTCATGTGCCTGATGGGACTCAATCCCCTTGTACCCCCGGTGCTGCTGATTTTGGCGATGCCCTGCGGTATGAACACCATCGTGTTCCCTAAATTGGTGGGAGAGGATTGCCGCACCGGCGCGGCGCTGACCTGCGTGACCAGTATTTTATGCTGTATCACCATTCCCCTGTGCCTGTGGCTCTTCGGTATTGCTGCATAAGAAAAAGCGAGGCAAATTGCCTCGCTTTTTTGCTGCGCAAATATCCCCCCGGGGGGCTTACGAAATAACCGGAAAGATGGTATAATGCCACAGATATAATAATAGAAAGCAGAAAATCCTATGAATGCTATCGCAGAACAAAAACGCAAAAACAGAATATACACCGCAGTGATCCTTGGAATGCTGGCAGCGGTGATCGTGATCGGCATTGCCTGCCTGTTCGTGGGCGCGTCCAATATGACCTTCCGGGACGCTTTGGATGCCCTGCTGGGCAGCGGCAACGATGCCCAGAGCCGGATCATCTGGAAAATTCGTGTGCCCCGGGTGCTGGCGGCGGTGATTGCCGGCGCAGGTCTGGGTGTGGCCGGTCTTGTGATGCAGACCACCTTGAATAACCCCATGGCTTCGCCCTCCACTTTGGGCGTTTCCAACGGCGCGGTGTTCGGCGCAAATTTGTCCATCATTGCCTTTGCCGGAGGCTTTCTGTCCACAGGCAATAACATTCAGAGCTTTGATGTAGGGGCAAACCCCTATGCCACCTCCCTGCTGGCCTTTGTATTTTCCACCTTGTCGGTGCTTTTGATTTTGGGTCTTTGCACCCTGCGGTCCTTCTCCCCCAATGTGGTGGTGCTGGCAGGTATGGCCATTGGCGCGGTTTGGACCGCGGCCACCACTATTTTGCAGTTCTATGCCACCGATGTGGGTCTGTCCGCGGCAGTGGTGTGGAGCTTCGGCGATTTGGGCCGGGCCACCTATCGTACCGACCTGATTATGCTGGCGGTGGTGCTGGCAGGCCTTGTGTTTTTCTGGCTGATGTCCTGGAAGTATAACGCTCTGCTCAGCGGTGAGGCCACCGCCAAGACCATGGGCGTGCATGTGGAGGGCCTGCGGTTTGCCACTTTGCTCCTGGCCTCGGTGATTACCGCCGTATGTGTGTCCTTTTTGGGCATTATCGGCTTTGTGGGCATCATCTGCCCCCATGTCACCAAAAAACTGCTGGGGCAGGACCACCGAGTCACCGTGCCGGCCAGCGCATTAAGCGGCAGCTTGCTGCTGTTATTGGCCGACACCCTCTCCCGCAGCTTAGGCAGCGGCTCTGCCCTGCCGGTGGGCGCCATCACATCCTTGCTGGGCGCGCCGTTCTTCCTGACGGTCATCTTCGGCAAGAAAGGGGGCCACCACGGATGCTGAAAGTAGAAAACCTGCATTTTTCTTACAGCAAAAACGGTGACCACGCCTTAAACGGCGCATCGCTTCAGCTGCAGCAGGGCGAAGTGGGCATTTTGCTGGGCAAAAACGGCTCGGGCAAAACCACCCTGTTCAAGAACATCTTAGGCATTGAAAAACCAAGCAGCGGCAGTATCCGCTTTGACGGCGAGAATCTGCTGAAAATGCCCCGCCGGGAGCGGGCGCGGCGGATCGCATATGTGCCCCAGCACATCCATTTCGGCGACTTAAGCGTACTGGATTCGGTGCTGATGGGCCGGGTGGCCTATTTCGGTATGCGGGCCGGCCGGGAGGATTACCAGGCGGTGGAGAAGATCCTGCGGGATATGCAGCTGGATACCTTTGCCAGCCGCAGCGCCGAGGCTCTGTCCGGCGGCGAAAAGCAAAAGATCACCATCGCCCGGGCCATGGCCCAAGAGCCAAAGCTGATGATCTTCGACGAGCCTACCGGCAATCTGGACATTGCCAACGAGCAGCTGATTATCCGGGAGGCCAAGCGCCTGGCAAAAGAGAAAAACATCAGCGTGCTCTCCTCCCTCCACGATCTGAATCAGGCCCTTGCCTTCGGCGATAAGTTCTTCTTTATGAAAGATGGACAGGTCAAGTATGCCGGCGGCCGGGAGGTCTTCACCCCGGCGGTCATTAAGGACATCTTCGACACGGATGTGCGCATCGCCCAGGTGGACGGCCGGACGGTTATTTTGCAGAATTTTTGAAAAAACAACCCCCGGGGGGGCTTCCCCCGGGGGATTTGCTTTGCTATGATACGGGCATCAAGCACGAAAGGAAGATGTCCTATGAAGAAAATTGCTGCGCTTTTATTGGCAATGACATTGTTGGTAAGCCTGGCCGCCTGCGGCCCGAAAGACCCTGCCGCCACCGATGGCAGTACGGAAACCATTACCGTTACCGATATGATCGGCCGGACGGTGACAGTTACCCCCGGCAGCTACAAGAAGGTGGTCTGCATCGGCGCAGGCGCGCTGCGGATGTACAGCTACATCGGCGATGTTTCCCTGCTGGCCGGCGTGGAGGATATTGACAACACCACACTCTCCACCCGTCCTCAGATGTTCGACTCCGTGGCCCGGCCCTATGTGCTGGCTTTCGGCGACACCTTCAATGCTCTGCCCTCCTGCGGCGTGGGCGGTCCTATGGCCCAGGCAGCAGAGGCTGAAAAGATTTTGGCCTGTAACCCGGACATTGTGATTTCCGAGTTTGAAGATGTAAGCAAGAGCGATGCGCTGCAGCAGCAGTTAGGCGTGCCGGTGGTGGTGCTGGGCGCAGGCAATGACGGCGTGTTCGACGCTAAGTTTGCAGGCTCTATGGAGCTGCTGGGCAAGGTGTTCGCCCAGGAAGCCAAAGCCAGCAAGCTGGTAAAGTTCGTGAACGACGAAAAAGCCGCCATTGAGGCCAAGGTGGCCAACATCCCCGAAGACAGCAAGCCCAGCGTATACATCTGTGGTCTGGGCAACTGGGGCACCACCAACCATCTGATGACCGCGGAAAACTATGTATCCTTCCGGGTGGCCGGAGTGAAGAATGCGGTCAGCGGTCTGGGCATCACCGGTATCGGCCCCATTGAAAAGGAAAAGTTTGTGGAGCTGGGCGAACAGATGGATATCATCATTATGGACGCTGCCGCCGTCAAGAACATTAAGCCCCTGTACGCCGAAGATCCGACTATGTTCGACACCTGCAAGGCGTGGAAAAATGGCGAAGTGTATCTGGAAATGGCCTACAATGCCTACTACACCAACTATGAAATCGCCCTCATCAACACTTGGTTCATCGCCAAGACCGTCTACCCCGATGCGTTCAGCGATGTGGATATGACTGCAAAAACCAATCAGATCACCCAAGAATTTTTGGGCAAGGCGCTGGCAGATGAAATTTTCGCCTGCCCCGGCAGCTTCGGCGGCTACGGCAAAATCGACACCAAGACCTTTTTTCAGTAACATTTCAGAAAAAAGCCTCCCAACGGAGGCTTTTTTCTTGCAGGCAGGTCGCTGCTTATGATATACTGTAGAAAAACCGCGGAGGAACAAACGCTATGGAGAAAAAGGATATCATCGAATTTTTTGACCGCTGCGCACCCACTTGGGACGCGGAGATGGTAAAAAGCGATACAATTATCGGCAAGATTTTAGACAACGCCGAGGTTGGCCCGGGTATGGACATTTTGGATGTGGCCTGCGGCACCGGCGTGATGTTTGATTACTACCTGCAGCGGGGCGTCGCCTCCGTGACCGGCATTGACATTGCCCCGAAAATGGCAGAAATTGCCAAGGAGAAATATGCGGGTGAAGAAAAAGTGCAGGTGATCTGCGGCGATGTGGAGGAATACGCCTTTGACCGCAAGTTTGACCGGATCGTGGTGTACAACGCATTCCCCCATTTCCCTTACCCCAAGCGGCTGATTAAAACCCTGGCAGGTCTTTTGAAAGCAGATGGCCGGCTGACGGTGGCTCACGGCATGAGCCGGGAGGCCATCGACAACCATCACAGCGGCGTGGCCAGCAAGGTCAGTAACGGCCTGATGACCGCCGAGGAACTGAAGCGGATCTTTGACGCCCACTTTGATGTGGAGGCGGTTATCTCCAACCGGTTTATGTATCAGGTCAGCGGCGTCAAGCGGGATGTGCTGGCTCACTCCCACGGCGGCTCTGTCCACAGCCACGGAGGGCTCACCCATTGTCATGCCTTTACCGATGCGGCCCACGATCACACCCCCAAGGAAAACGCCGCCCCTCTGGAAGAGCTACTGGCGATGATGAAATATCTGGTCAGCCACAACGATGCCCACGCCCAGGAGGTGGCCGATCTGGCCGGAGAACTGATGACCGCCGGCAAGGATGCGGCCTACGACGAGATTATGGATGCGGTATCGGACTTTGATATGATCAACGCCAAGCTGGCGGCGATTTTAGAGAAGCTCACCGCCGAGGATATGGAATAAACAAAAGACCACCGAGCGATCATTCGGTGGTCTTTTTCTACAAAAAATCCGTCCCTGGGTAGGGACGGATTTTGATTTGATTACTGCTGGCCTTCCATTTCCTTCAGCGCGTCCTTGCGGCTGAAGTTTGCGCGGCCCTTCTCGTCGAAGCCCATGAACTTCACCCAGGTCATATCACCCAGGTTCAGCACATCCTCGACCTTTTCCACTCGGCGGTTCTCCAGTTTGGAGATATGGACCATGCCGTCGTGGCCGGGCGCGATTTCCACAAATGCGCCGATGGGCAGGATGCGAACAACCTTGCCGTAGTACAGCTTGCCAACCTCGGGCACGAAGCAGATGTCGTCGATCATCTTCTTAGCGGCGTAAGCGGCAGCGGAGTCCACAGCGGAGATGAATACGGAGCCATCGTCCTCGATGTCCACCTTAGCGCCGGTGTCAGCGCAGATCTTCTGAATGGTCTTGCCGCCGGAGCCGATGATCTCGCGGATCTTGTCCACGGGAACGGTCAGGCTGATCATCTTAGGTGCGTACTCAGAAACCTCAGCGCGAGGCTCGGGGATGCAGGGGATCATGATCTCTTCCAGAATGGTCAGACGAGCCAGACGGCAGCGCTCCAGGGCGTCAGCAATGATCTCCATGGTCAGACCCTTGTTCTTCAGGTCCATCTGGATGGCGGTAACACCCTCGGTGGTACCGGCAACCTTGAAGTCCATTTCGCCGTGGAAGTCTTCAACACCCTGAATATCGGTGAAGGTTCTCCACTCGCCGGTCTCCTGATCGGAGATCAGGCCGCAGGAGATACCTGCAACGGGCCGCTTGATGGGCACGCCGGCATCCATCAGAGCCAGAGTAGAGCCGCAGATAGAGCCCTGAGAGGTAGAGCCGTTGGAGGACAGGACCTCGCTCACCACGCGGATGGCGTAGGGGAACTCCTCAACGGAGGGAATTACGGGCAGCAATGCCTTTTCGGCCAGCGCGCCGTGGCCGATCTCACGACGGGAGGTGGAGCGGGCAGCTCTTGCCTCGCCGGTGGAGTAGGCGGGGAAGTTGTAGTGGTGGATATACCGCCGGGTTTCCTCGGGGTAGATGGTGTCCAGCTTCTGAGCAGCAGACAGAGTGTTCAGGGTGCAGATAGACAGGACCTGGGTCTGACCGCGGGAGAACAGGCCGGAGCCGTGTACCCGGGGCAGCAGGCCAACCTCGGCGCCCAGAGGACGGATATCGTCCATGCCACGGCCGTCAACACGCTTGCCGGCCAGCAGCCACTTCTTGACCACCTTCTTCTGCATCTTGTACAGGCATACCTCGATGTGCTCCTCGAAATCCTCGTACTTTTCAGCAAACTTAGCAGCAAAGTCCAGACGGGCAGCGGTC
>JAFVVI010000025.1 GCA_017502265.1 Oscillospiraceae bacterium | reverse complement strand
TGGCCGATCTCACGACGGGAAGTAGAGCGGGCGGCTCTGGCTTCGCCGGTGGAGAAGCTGGGGAAGTTGTAGTGGTGGATATAACGCTTGCCCTCTTCGGGATAGATGGTATCCAGCTTCTGGGCAGCGGACAGGGTGTTCAGGGTGCAGATGGAGAGCACCTGGGTCTGGCCACGGGAGAACAGGCCGGAGCCGTGAACTCTGGGCAGAACGCCGACCTCGGCATCCAGGGGACGGATATCGTCCATGCCGCGGCCGTCCACGCGCTTGCCTTGGAGCAGCCACTTCTTAACGACCTTCTTCTGCATCTTGTAGAGGCACACTTCGATGTGCGTCTCGAAGTCCTCGTACTTTTCGGCAAACTTAGCGGCAAAGTCCAGACGGGCAGCGGTGAGGCGCTCCTCCCGGACATTCTTGTCATCGGTGTCCAGGGCGTACTCGATCTGGGGCAGGCCGTAGGCCATGAGATCGTCCAGCAGGTCGTGGTTCACGGCAGCCTTCTCGAAGGTGAACTTGGGCTTGCCGATCTCAGCCACGATGCCGTTAATGAACTTCACGATCTCCATGTTGGTCTCGTGGGCGATGCGGATGGACTCATACACGATGGCTTCGGGAGCCTCGTTGGCCTCGGTCTCGATCATGACCACCTTCTCGAAGGTGGAGGAGATGCACACGAAGCAGTCGCAGGCATCCCGCTCCTCAGCGGAGGGGTTGATGATATAGCGGCCATCGGCCATATGGGCAACATTGGTGGTGGCAACAGGGCCGTTCCAGGGCACATCGGAAGATGCGATGGCGATGGATGCGCCCAGAGAAGCTACGATCTCCACAGGGTTCTCGTAGTCGTTGGCGAAGACGGTGCAGGTGACGACGGTGTCGTTACGCAGCTCTTCGTCGAACAGAGGACGCATGGGACGGTCGATGATACGGCTGTTCAGAATGCCGCGGTCGGAGGGCTTGCCCTCACGGCGGTTGAAGGAGCCGGGGATGCGGCCGACAGAGTACATTCTCTCCTCAAACTCGATGGTCAGAGGGAAGTAGTCGATGCCGGACTTGGGGATGGGGTTGCAGGTGCAGGTGGTCAGCACCACGGTGTCGCCGTAGCGGCAGATGCACTCTGCGTTGGCCAGCTCAGCTACCTTACCGGTCTCTACGGTAAAGGGACGACCGCCGATTTCCATCTCGAAAACCTTGTGATTGGGGAACTGTTTGCGAGTAATCATTTGTGTTTACCTCCTTAAGATAGTTGTCATTGCGAGGAGCATAGCGACGTGGCAATCCCCTACAGAAGATGGGGATTCCCACGCCTGCTGGCGCAGGCTCGGAATGACCGTTGTTGTGGTCGGGAGGTTTAGCACTTGAAACAATTGTCGACACTCGGCAACTCTTTCAACTGCTAAAATTCTCCCTATTGCTTATTTTGTGTGCAGCGGGAAATTTTGCTTCAGGCGAAGGTTGAAAGCGGCCATTATACTTTGTGTATATGGGCGCTTTCAAAACGCACGCGTGGAGCAAAAGAGCCGCTGCAAAAAAGGGCGACGGTATCCGTCGCCCTTTTTTATACTTACTTACGGATACCCAGCTTGGCGATCAGAGCACGGTAACGGTTGATATCCTTCTTTGCCAGATAGTCCAGCATCTTGCGGCGCTTACCAACCATCATCAGCAGACCACGACGGGAGTGGTTGTCATGCTTGTGGGTACGCAGGTGATCGGTCAGCTCGTTGATACGGGCAGTGAGGATAGCGACCTGCACTTCTGCAGAACCGGTGTCGCCCTCGTGAGTTGCGTTCTCCAGGATAACCTGGGTCTTCTTTTCCTTCTGGATCATTTTTTATTCCACCTTTTTTCATATTTCCTCGCGCCAAGTAGAGGGTCGGTGTCGTCCCAGAACTGAGCAGCGGGTTATGCGGGCCATAGCCAGCCCGACTATCTTAACATAAGTTTTTCCAAAAGTAAAGGAAAATTTTCATTATTTTCCGTTATTTTTTCAGTATTTTATGGGTTTTTGCAACATCTGTTGCAATTTGGGCCTTTAATTGGTCTAAGTTTTCAAATTTTTCCTCCGGCCGCAGGAAATCGCAAAAGGCAATTGTGATCGTCTTACCGTACAGGTCACCGTCAAAATCCAGCAAATGGGCCTCCACTGTCACGCCCTCGCCATCTACTGTGGGCCGGGTGCCGATGTTGGTCACCGCAAGATAATCCTTGCCGTCTGCCCACACCTTACTGGCGTACACCCCAAACCGGGGGGTAATCAGTTCCGCCGGCAGGAGGAGATTGGCCGTGGGAACGCCGATGGTCCTGCCCAGCTGCTTGCCGGCAAGAACCGTTCCCGTGAGGATCATAGGATGTCCCAACAGACGGTTGACCTGCTCCAAATCCCCCTGCTCCAGGCTCTCCCGGATCCGGGTAGAAGAGATACGCCCGCCGTCTAAGATCTGCTCCGGCACAATGGCGAAAGGCATTTCCCTTTTTTCACAGAAAGCAGCCAGCTTTTTGGCCGTGCCGCTGCCCCCTGCGCCAAACCGAAAGTCATCGCCGCAGACAAAGCCTGCTCCGCCGGCCTCTGTCAGTTGGGACAAAAAGGCGGACCAATGGGTGGTCATCAGAGTTTTGTCAAAGGGCAGCTCCACCACCGTATCCATACCGTAGGCATACAGCAGCCGCTTTTTATCTTCATTTGTCGTCAGCAGCGCCGGGGCTTTTCCGGAAACCAGACCGTCCGGATGGGTGGCAAAGGTCACCGCGCCGGCTCTGCAGCCGTGGGTTTCTGCCAGTTCCCGGCAGGCCCGCAGCAGCGCCTGATGACCTAAGTGCACCCCGTCGAAAAAACCCAGGGCGTAGATTGTTCTTTCTTTCATAAATGAAACCTTTGTCGAATTGAGAATTGAGAATTGAAAATGAAGGTGTCGCCAAGGCGATAAAATTAAAATTATTTGCGTAGCAAATACAATAATTTTCAACTTTCCATTTTCAACTTTCAATTAAACATTAAAAAAGCTCTTGATGGTGGACATTGTGCCATCTTCTACCTTGGCCAGCATTAAAAATTCGCCGGTTTGGTCGTAGGCCCGATAAGTACCGGCCGGCAGGTCGATGGCAAACGAATTGCCGTTGCGGCAGCGCAGGGCCTGCTTTTCTGTCAAGGTCACCGCCGGGTGCTGGGTAAACAGGGTGTCCACTCCCTGCAAATATTGGGCAGGGTCTTCACTTGCCACCAAATCCGCAAGGGGAACGGCATCTGCAAGGGTATAGCTGCCGGCGCTTGTCCGCCGGAGGTCTGCCATACAGCCGCCACAGCCCAAAGCCACGCCAATATCCTTGCACAGGGTGCGGATATACGTGCCCTTGGAGCAGTGTACCCGCAGGCGGACATCCGCCCCATCCATACCCAAAAAGTCAAGGGCGTAGATGGTAATGGTCCGGGCAGGGCGCTCCACCTCCTTACCCTTGCGGGCTAAATTGCAAAGCTTTTGGCCGTTCACTTTAATGGCAGAGTACATAGGGGGGATCTGCTGGATCTCCCCTTTGAACTGCTTCAAAACCGCCAAAATCTCCGCTTCTGTAACCTGCGCCGGTTTTTCTTCCAGAACCGCGCCGGTGATGTCCTCGGTGTCGGTGGTGATTCCCAAACGCAGGATGGTTTCGTAAGTTTTCTCTGCGTGTTCAAAAAACTCCACGCCCCGGGTGGCCCGGCCCACAAATACCGGCAGAACGCCGGTGGCCTTTGGGTCCAGCGTGCCACCGTGACCGATGCGACGGGTCTGAAAAACGCCCCGCAGCTTGGCGGTCACATCCTGGCTGGTCCAATCGGCAGGCTTGTCTACAATTACAATTCCGTCCATCAGGAATTCTCCCATTTAACCAGAACTGCTTCCAGCTCTGCGGAAGCCTCTGCAAGAGGCATACGAATGGAGCAACCGGCTGCACCGGCATGTCCGCCGCCACCGAAAATTTCGCAGATAGATGCGGCATTATAGCCGGGAATAGAACGAACAGACACCTTTGTGTTATCCTCACCGGCATTCCGCAGCAGCGCTGCCACGCAAACACCTTCGATTGACCGCAGGAAGCCGGACAAATTGTTCAAATCGTCCTCGCCGACGCCCAATTCTTCTTCCACGGACGCAGGCAGGACGCACATAACAATCCGTCCCTGACACAAAAATTGCAGATGCTCCACCACCCAGGCCTGCAACTTCAGCTTAGCCAGGGAATTGGTGTCGAAAATCTTTCTGTTCCACTCGAACACATCTGCGCCGTAGTGAGCGCAGTCACCTGCCACATCAAAGGTGTGGGCGGTGGTGTTGGCGTACAGGAACCGACCGGTATCGGTGGACACACCCACATACACCGCCTCGGCAATTTTTTCGTCAGGTTCAACACCCATATCCAGCAGCAGTTCCCAAATCATTTCTGCACAGGCGGCAGCCTGGGAGTCCACATGCTCGGTGGGGGTATATTCCCGACCGGAACCGTGGTGGTCGATACGCAGGTCTATGCAATTTTTCAGGTGTTCATACTTTTTGGGCAGCATATTGTCCGCAGCGATATCCACAGCAATCAGCAAATCGCCCTCCTCGACCTGGGGCTTAGTCAAACCCTCCACCAGGGGTGAAAGCAGGTGGGTAACCTCGTCGTTTTCCAGGATATGGGCGGTTTTGCCCAATTTCCGCAAACCCCGACACAGGGCGGCGCAAGAGCCTAAGGTGTCGCCGTCAGGCTTGCGGTGGGACAAAAGTACATAGTTATTGCGAGTCAAGAGCCATTCGGCGCACTCAGTTCTCGTCAGTTCCTTCATCTTTTTCTACCTCTAAAGAGTTAATGAGGGCAAGCATTTTTGCGCCGTAGGTGATGGAATCGTCCAGCGCCCAGGTCAGCTCCGGGGTATGGCGCAGATTCAGCGCGTGACCCAACTCCCGGCGCAGGTAACCGCCGGCAGACTGCAGGCCCTTCAGAGCATCTTTCGCCCGCTCCTCCTGCAAAAAGCTCACATACACCTTAGCAAAACGCAGGTCCGGGGTGGTCTCCACATGGGTGATGGAGATCATAGTATCCTGCACCCGGGGGTCTTTTAAGTTGCGGATCAGAGAGGATAGCTCCTTCTGAATTTCTTCGTTGATTCTTCCAATGCGATTAGATGCCATAACATAGGCTCCTTTGCACAAATTTACAAATTAAAAATTATGGGAAAAATTTTCAATTTTTAATTAGATAAGCCGTCAGCCGTGCCGGGTCGCGGCACGGCTGAAACAATTATCTCTTGACTTCTTCCATGGCGAAGCATTCGAAAATGTCGCCTTCCTTGATGTCATTGAACTTCAGAATGCTCATACCGCACTCGAAGCCGGCAGTGACTTCCTTGGCCTGGTCCTTAAACCGCTGCAGAGAGCCCACTTCGCCCTCGTGGATGACCACATTATCCCGCAATACGCGGACCTTAGCATCCCGGGTGACCTTGCCGTCCTTGACCATACAACCGGCAATGGTTCCGATAGCAGAGACCTTGTAGGTCATACGCACCTCGGCGTGGCCGATGACCACTTCCTGGTACTTGGGCGCCAGCATACCCTTCATAGCAGCCTCGATCTCGTCGATGGCTTCGTAGATGACCCGGTAGAACCGCATATCCACGGCAGTCCGCTGGGCAGAGGCCTGGGCGCCGGCATCGGGCCGGACATTAAAGCCAACAATGATAGCGCCGGCAGTGGAGGCAAGCAATATATCGGATTCGTTGATAGCGCCCACGCCGGTGTGAATGACACGGACACGGACTTCCTCGTTGGAGATCTTCTCCAGAGAGGCCTTCACAGCCTCGGCAGAGCCCTGCACGTCAGCCTTGACCACCAGGGGCAGCTCCTTCATCTGGCCCTCCTGCATCTTGGCAAAGAGGTTATCCAGCGTGACCTTCTGCATGGCGTTGGCGGCTGCGTCCTTGATCTTCTGCTTCCGCTGCTCAACCAGCTCACGGGCCATACGCTCGTCGGTGACGGCATTGAACTCATCGCCGGGGGCGGGGACTTCCGCAAGGCCGGTGATCTCCACGGGAACGGAAGGACCGGCGGTCTTGACGGTACGACCCTTGTCGTTGGTCATGACACGGACGCGGCCCACGGCAGTACCGGCGATGATGATGTCGCCCTGCTTCAAAGTGCCGTTCTGCACCAGCAAGGTAGCGATGGGACCGCGGGTCTTATCCAGACGGGCCTCGATGACAGTACCCTTGGCGCGGCGGTCGGGGTTGGCCTTCAGCTCCTGCACCTCAGCAGTAAGCAGGACCATTTCCAGCAGGTTATCCAGGCCTTGGCCTGTCTTGGCGGAGATGGGGCAGATGATGGTCTCGCCGCCCCATTCCTCGGGAATCAGGTCGTGCTCAGTCAGCTGCTGCTTGATCCGGTCGGGGTTGGCCTCGGGCTTATCCATCTTATTGATAGCCACGATGATGGGCACATTTGCGGCCTTGGCGTGGTTAATGGATTCGATGGTCTGGGGCATAATGCCGTCGTCGGCAGCCACCACCAGAATGGCAATATCCGTACACATAGCGCCGCGGGCACGCATAGAGGTAAAGGCAGCGTGGCCGGGGGTATCCAGGAAGGTAATGGGCTGGCCATTGCACTCGACGGTATAAGCGCCGATGTGCTGGGTGATACCGCCGGCCTCGCCGGCAGTCACGGAGGTGTTGCGGATAGCGTCCAGGGTAGAGGTCTTACCGTGGTCAACGTGACCCATAACCACCACAACGGGGGCGCGGCCCTGGAGCTCGTCGGCGGTATCCTCGTGGTCGTCGATGATCCGCTCCTCGATGGTGACGGTGATCTCCCGCTCCACCTTGCAGCCCAGCTCCACCGCCACGATCTCGGCGGTCTCAAAGTCGATGGCCTGGTTGATGCCGGCCATAATGCCGTTCTTCATCAGGAACTTAATAACCTCGCCGGCAGTCTTCTTCATCCGGCTGGCCAGCTCGCCAACGGTGATTTCGTCGGGGATCTTAACCGTAACAGGGGCTTTCCGGGCAACCTCCATCTGCAGACGACGCAGCTTCTCCTGCTCCTCGTTGCGGGACTTGTTGCCCTTGGAGAACTTGTTGTCCTTCTTGTTTTGCTGCTGCTGACCCTTCTTGCCGCCGATGCGCTGCTTGCCGCCCTGGTAATTCTGAACACGCTCAGACACCAGATTGTCCACATCGTCAAAGCGGCGGGTGTTCACCTGTACCGCAGAGGTATCCACCACCCGGCGCTCACGACGGCGCTCCGGCTCGGCAGGCTTTTTCTCTTCGGCCTTGGGCGCAGGCTTCTGGGCAGCCTCAGGCTTCTTCTCGGCGGGTTTTTCGCCGGTCTTCTCGGCAGGCTTTTCTGCCTTGGGTTCTTCCTTTTTGGGCGCAGGCTGCACCGCAAAAACCGCCTCCAGAGAGCTGATCTGGTTGGTCTGGGTCAGATAGTCGAAAATCACATTCAGCTCTTCTTCTGTGAGCACCTGTGTATTGGACTTGGGCCGCTCAAAGAACTTGCCCATCACCTCTGCAATATCCTTGGGGGTCATACCGAAATCGGTGGCGACCTCTTTTACTCTGTACTTCACTAAACTCAATACAATGCACCTCCAAATATGGGAGAATTCAATTACTTCTTCTTGCCCTGCCGCACGTTTTTCTCGTGGGCCTTGGCCTCTTTTTGCCGCTGCCGGATCCGCTTTGTTCTGCGCTCCAGGCTGGCAATCTCCGGGGCATATTTTTCCGGATTACCCAATGCCTTTACAAAGCCCAGCGCCAACGCCGGATCTGTAAATGCGGCAAGCGCCAAGGCGGTACGGCCGATGGCCTGCCCCAGTTCATCCTTGGTATAGGGGACCTGCAGGCACAGCTGCTCCGACCCGGAGACAAAGCTTTTGGCCCGCCGCAGGGTATGTTCGGTGGCATCCTTCGCCACCACAATGAGTCTGGCCTTCTGGGCGCGGGCGGCAGCGCCGGCAGGCTCTTCACCCAGCTCCACCCGGCCGGCCTTTCTGGCCAGCGCCAGATAATTCAGCGCTTTATCCATTGGCCTGCTCCATTTCTTTGGCCAGACGGTCGTAGACCTCCTGGGGGATGGGAACTTCCAGGCTCCGCTCTAAGGATTTGGCCTTTTGGGCCTTTTTTAAACACTCAGGGTCAGGGCAGATATAAGCGCCCCGGCCATTGAGCTTACCGCCAAAATCAAGGCTCACCGCGCCGTCCGTACCCCGGACCACCCGGATCAATTCCTTCTTGGCTTTCCGTTCCCGGCAGCCCATACACTGCCGCTGGGGGATCTTCTTTTGCATAGGACTACCTCCTTTTCTTTGTCTGTCATTGCGAGGAGCCGTAGGCGACGTGGCAATCTCCTGCTTAACAAGTGGATTCCCACGGTCGCTTTGCGACCTCGGAATGACCGTTTATGACTTAAGCCTGAGAAGCAGGCTTGATATCGATCTTCAGGCCGGTCAGACGGGCAGCCAGACGGGCATTCTGGCCCTCCTTACCGATGGCAAGGCTCAGCTGATCGTCGGGCACTACCACCCGGCAGCCCTTGGGATTGGTGGGGTCCATCTCCACGCTGATTACATCGGCGGGGCTGAGGGCAGCCTTGACATACTCGCAGGGGTCTTCGCTCCACACAACGATATCGATCTTCTCGCCGTTGAGCTCCTCCACAACCGCGCCAACACGGCCGCCGCGAGGACCAACACAAGCGCCCACAGGATCCACATTCTCCATAGCTGCCCGGACAGCGATCTTGCTGCGGGAGCCGGCCTCACGGGCGATATTGCGGATCTCCACCTGGCCGTCGGCAATTTCCGGGGTCTCCAGCTCGAACAGCCGGCGCACCACATTGGGGTGGGTGCGGGAAACATGGACCAACGGGCCGCGGGTGGCTTTATGGACCTCCAGCACATACACACGGATCAGATCGCCGGGCTCATAGCTCTCGCCGGGGATCTGCTCGCTGGTACGCAGGACAGCGTCGCTCTGCTCATTGCCCTGACCCATACGGACGAAGATATCGCCGGTGGGGTCGATCCGCAGGACGGTGCCGGTGAGCAGCTCCTGGGACTTGGAGGAATAGCTTTCGTAAATCGCGCCGCGCTCTGCCTCCCGGATACCCTGGATCACCACCTGCTTGGCGGTCTGCGCAGCAATGCGGCCGAATTTCTGAATGTCAACGGGAATAGTCACGCTGTCACCCACCTGCACATCGGGGTTATAGTTCCGGGCAGTGTCGATATGGATCTCCACGGCGGAATCCTCGATTTCTTCCACAGCGGTCTTTACCAGATACATGGAAAGACCCTTTTCACTCAGGTCCACCACCACATTTTCAGCGGGGATGTCCCGGTGATCTTCCCGGTCCTTCCGATAGGCGTTGGTCAGGGCCTGCTTCAGCCGTTCTTCCATATAGGAGACGGGGATGCCCTTGAGTTTCTCCAATTCCCGCAGGCTGGCGAAGATCTCTGCGCCGATATCTACCTGGGGAGCTTCTGTCTTTTTCTTAGTTCTGGCCATAATTTCCTCCTGTTAAAATTCCACGCGAAGCCGCACCAATGCGACCTCAGATTTTTCAAATGTGATGGTTTCCTTGCCGGCTTCCACGGTAACTTTGCCCTCTTCATAACCCCGGAGCACACCGGGAATTTCCTTCAGCCCGTTTCTGGGCCGGTAGAGCTTTACAAGCACAGGGCTATTCATAAACCGCGCAAAATCGCCGGGCCGCTTCAGCGCCCGTTCCAGACCTGCAGAGCAGACCTCAAAATGGTAGCTTTCCGCGATGGGGTCTTTTTCGTCCAGAATCGGGTCGATAGCCCGATGGATCTTCTCGCAATCGTCGATGTCGATGCCGCCCTCTTTATCGATATAAATCCGCAGATACCGCTCCGCGCCCTCCCGGACGTATTCCACGTCCCACAGGCTGCAGCCGTTCTGCTCAATAATGGGCTGGGCGAATTGGGCAACCAGTTCCGTTACCTTCATAGGTCTTTCTTCCTTTCAAAAGCATTCAAAAAAGAGAGGGGCGCGCCCCTCTCTTTCCTAACGTCAATCTACTTACAGTGGTAGTATACCACCAAAGTTTTGGTTTTGCAATACTTTTTTTGAAAAAGCCGATATTTTTTACATTTATAATGGTAATCCCTGGAGATATTTCCGGTCCCAGGCTTCATCGAACACACCCAGCGCCGGCGTACCGCAGACCAGGTCCTCTGCCAAGGTCTGCAATTGGCTGCAGCACTCCAGGGATTCCAGATAGAATTCCGGCAGGGCAGCTTCGCCCAATTTTGCGCCCAAAATTGCGCCGGTGATAGCGCCCACGGCGCTACTCATACCCGAGTGATTCACTGCGGTGATAATGGCTCTGTCAAAGTCCTCCGGCCCGGCAAGGCAGGCAAATATCGCCCCGGCCAGACACCCGGCGGTATCCCTGCAGCCCAGCGCCTCCATGCCCTCCTGGGGCGAAACAGAACCGGATTGGGCCAGGGTAATGGCATCCTGCAGCCGTCCGGCCAGCGCCTCTGCCTGGGAAAATTTTTCCCGGAACTGACCTTCCATTACCGCGATGGCCTGCTGGAACTGGCGGATCAGGGGTATATGGGGTTCTTGGAGAATACCCGTAATGGTATACGCCAGCACCACCGCAGACAGGATGGTGGTGGGGTCACCGTGGGTCAGTGCCATCAGCTCTGCCGCCAAAACACCCACCTGGGGCGGCGCTAAACGGTCGGGATTATAGAACATACCCACCGTCACCGCGCCGGTAATGGCGCCGGGGGCATTGTTGCGGTTGCGGGGGGCGTCCACTGTGCCGTAAATATCCTGGCGCAGACCCTCTTCCATACGACTGTCACGGCAGTGCCGCCGGCGGAAACAGGGCAGCTTTGCCACCCAGCACCAGCTATCCTCCTGATCCCGATGGAACATCTGTCCCCGGGACCATTCCTGCAGCGCCAGCCGGCCAAAGCGCAGCCGGTCAGCCTTGCCCCGGGTCACGCTCAGCAGCAGGCCGTTGCACAAAAACGCCGCCAGTTGGGTGTGGGAAGAAGTTTCTGCATAATCCTGCTCCTGCAGATCATAGCCTAAAAGGCCGTCAGGGCCGTATGCGGACCGGATCTCCTCCCAGGAATTTCCGTCGATGGCAAAGCCCATGGCATCGCCTACCGCCAGACCTAAAAGACAGCCTCGGTATGCGCCCGCGTTCTGCTCCATTTCCCACACCTCCTTGTGTATGCTATATACATTATAGTATATTTTGCCACAATTGCAACAAAAACGGTAAATTTGGAAAATTTTGAAAAAATTTTTGTAAATAAGAATAATTCCTATTGACAAACAGAAAAGGGTATGTTATACTCAGCTTGTAAATAAGAAACATTCTTATTCAGAAACACAGAAAGGAGCGACGCTATGGAAAACAAAAAGCAGTTTCGGAAACGGAATGCCATTCTGGACTACCTGCGGCATACCGATGTCCACCCCTCTGCCGAAATGGTATACAACCACCTGAAGTCCGAGATCCCCGACCTGTCACTGGGTACTGTATACCGGAACCTGTCCATGTTCAAGGACAAGGGCGAGATCGCCAGCATCGGCACTGTGGGCGGTGTAGAACGGTTTGACGGAAACGCCGCCCCCCATGTCCACTTCGTCTGCACCGACTGTAACGGTGTGACAGATCTGCCAAAGATCGCTGTACCGGAGGTACTGAACCAAGAGGTCAGCACCCAGACCGGCGGCCAGATCAATATGTGCCAACTGACCTTTGTGGGTCAATGTAAAAATTGTATAGGAGGAGAACAGCAATGAAGAAATTCAGATGTGTCGTTTGCGACTATGTCTACGAGGGCGAGGAGCTGCCGGAGGATTACGAGTGCCCCCTGTGCGGTGTCGGCCCCGATCAGTTCGAAGAAGTCGAAGAAGAAAAGTAAATCCGGCGCGCAGCGCCAATAAATAAAAAACAAAAAATAAAATTCAAAATTTGGAGGAAGTATTTATGAAAAAGTTTGTATGCTCTGTTTGTGGTTATGTTCACACCGCCGATGAGTTGGCAGCCGATTTCAAGTGCCCCGTTTGTAAGGTCCCCGCTTCCAAGTTCGTGGAGCAGAAGGGCGAGCAGAAGCTGGCCGCCGTTCATGAGTACGGCGTTTACGCCCAGACCGTTAAGAACAACCCCGACATCTCCGCTGAGGATAAGAAGTACATCTTCGATCAGCTGATGGCCAACTTCAACGGCGAGTGCTCCGAAGTGGGTATGTATCTGTGCATGGCCCGCATCGCCCACCGCGAGGGTTACCCCGAGGTCGGCCTGTACTGGGAGAAGGCAGCTTGGGAAGAGGCTGAGCACGCTGCCAAGTTTGCAGAGCTGCTGGGCGAGGACCTGGAGCCCAACATGAAGGCTACCACCAAGGATAACCTGGCATGGCGCGTTGACTGCGAGTTCGGCGCTACCCAGGGCAAGTTCGACCTGGCCTCCTGCGCCAAGAAGAACGGCCTGGATGCCATCCACGACACCGTTCACGAGATGGCTCGCGACGAGGCTCGCCACGGCGTGGCTCTGAAGGGTCTGCTGGAGAGATATTTCAAGTAAGATTCCAATATGGTTGAACGGATATACAAGTGGCTCCGTCGGACCGATGATACAGATTATTGCTGGCGGCTGCGGGAGAAGTTAACTTCTCCCCAGCCCAAAGCTGCTATTTGCCGTCTGTATCCGTTGTATATGTACAAAAAGGCCCTTCGGCAAGCCGGCGCCACCATCCCCCTCGGGACGGAATTTAAAGGAAAACCCGCTTTCCCCCACGGATTTTACGGCATTTGCATTTCCTATGGTGCCAAGATCGGCGCCGGCTGCACCATATTCCAGCAGGTGACCATTGGCTCCAACACCCTCTCCGGCACAAAAAATCCCGGCGCGCCGGTGATTGGCGACAATGTGTATATCGGCGCAGGCGCCAAGATCATCGGCGGCATCCGCATCGGTGACAATGTGCGCATCGGCGCAAACTGTGTGGTTACCCACGACATACCCGACAACTGCACCGTGGTGCTGCCCGCCCCCAGGGTGATCCAGCGGGAGGGACCCATGGATAACACATTCAAAAACTGGGGCGGTTATCAACCCTGAAAATCTGACAAGAGGTGTTACTATGATTGAAAATTATATGGTTTGCAACTGCAAGCAGGTCAGCTACGGCAATATTTTGGATGCCCTTCACGAGCTGCCCAACCTTGACGATGTTCTATCCGCTTTTGAAAGTGTGAAAGAGGTCACCCATTGCTCTACCGGCTGCGGTGGCTGCCACGACAAGGTCATGCAAGTTATTTCTGATGTAATGTCAGGTCATAAGTAACACCTGCAAACATAAGAACCGACAATTCGCTGCCGGTCCCCGCGCCGGGGACCGGCAGCTTGCTTATAAGGAGAACATTTATGAAAATTCGTATAGATAAAGATATTGTAGAATTCACCCCGGAACACGCCGCCGAGGCCGCAGAGCTGGAAGCGCTGTGGATCAAGCTGGGCAACTGCATCGGCAGCACCAAGTCCCTGCAGCCCATCGGTGTATATGTCCCCTCTGAAAACAAAACCGCTGTTTTCCACATTGAGGGTCTGAACCAGCAGGAAAAGGCCGCCATCCCCGAGATCCGCGCCCCTTATGACACCGATGTGTACTGTGTCACCTGCAACAAAACCGTCCATGTGAAGGCCGGCGAGGTAGTGCCCTTCTGCTGCGGCAAGCTGATGGAGATTCTGGACTGAGCTATGGAACTGAAAGAAGGTCTGATCCCTGTGGTGCGGGCGGAAAAGGACTGCCGGGTCTACTGCCCCATCTGCCACAAAATTTTAGATGTAAAAGCCGGCGAAGCCATCCCCCGCTGCTGCGGCAAAGTGATGGAGGTTATGCAATAAGGCCGATTGCAGGCTTGTTTTTCAAAATTGGCCGTGGTATACTGAAAGAAAAAGGAAAGAGGGTACTTTCTATGAAAAAATGGATCGCTATCGTGCTTTTGGCAGGCATTCTGTGCGGTATGCTGGCCGGCTGCGGCAAAAAGGTCACCGCAGAAGAGGCCTGGCAGGTTGTACGGAAGGATCTGGGCGCTGCCGCCGAGCTGGCAGAGACACCCCATGTCCATGAAGCCACCTACGAGGACAAGCCCTGCTTCAATATTTTTGTCACCGTAGACGGTCTACCCCTGCAGTACATCATTTCCGAGAACGGCAAGATCCTGCACAAAGGCCCCGGCGAACACAGCCACTAAACAAAAAAATAGCGGCACACGGAGGAATCCGTGTGCCGGTTTTTTATGGCGTTTTGTTTGTTTCCGTTGGAACGGTGGGCAGGACTTCTTTGCAATCCTTGCACTTGCCGGTGGCATCGGGGGTGTGGGGCTTCTTCTCGGTGTTAATGTAGATGATGATTTCCTCGCACTGGCGGCAAGCCTGGTACTGCACGCCCTCTTTCGTGCAGGTGGCCTCTTTACCCTTTACCTGCTTCCAGGGGCCGGGCTCGTGCTCCAGCATAGGAATCGTCTCGGCCACCTTGTCACCGCACAGAGTGCAGGTCTTATAGCGGCTGCCCTCGTTGGTGCAGGTCGCTTTCTCCGTTACCGTCCATTTGGTGCCTAAAATATGGATACAGGGGGCTTCTGTGGTCGCAGTCTCGGTAGCCTCCGTGGCAGAGGTCGCCTCAGTGGCTTGGGTGGCTTCGGTTACCTCAGTAGCTTTGGTTGTTTCCGTGGCTTTGGTGCTTTCTGTGGTCTTGGTGGACTCGGTGTTCTTTGTAGCAGTATTGCTGCCATCAGTGGACGGCACAGAGGGCTGATCGTCTTTCTTGCCGCAGCCGGCCAACAGACCCAGCAGGGCCGCCACTGTCAGTATGTAAGCTATGATTTTCCGTGTTTTCATACCATTCGCTCCTTGCTCGTTGGCTATATTCCTAAAGTATAACAGACCCGCAGGCAGATTGCAAGGGGTATATCAGATGCCCAAAAAATCTCCCTGGCCGGCTTGTTGGTTTTTATACCGACAGAAGATATTCATATATTTCAGTCCGTTAAACCGGGCATCGCCCTTGATCTGATAGAGGGCGTCGCTATGGTAGACATTGACCTTGTTCTTACCCAGTACGGTGATGACCCGAATATCGTCAAAGAACAGTGTCCGCTTGCCCAGCTGCAGCCGGTTGCCATAAAGCGTTACCTTGGCATTTTCCTCCAGCAGGGTCTTCTTTTTATAAGGCTCTACCTCCGAAATCGTGGCCACATCCCGGTAGAGGGGTGTTTCCAAATAGGCATTGGTGTCCAGCTGGTTTACATAATCATTCTGATAGGCGTACCACTGGGCAACATAGGGGAACGGGAATTCCCCGTTTACGCCCTGGATGCGGTTATCCGGCAGGTAGCGGATCTGCTTTGCGCAGGTTTTACAGGTGATGATATCATTCTCGCTATGAAACACCGACAGGCCGCAATCCGGGCAGACATACATAGCCCGCTCCAGGTATTCTGCCAGTTTTTTATGACGGAAAGTACCGGGGTTGGCCGTTTCGTCCACATACAGCTCTTTTTGGATCAATTCATGGAGCTCCTCGTTGGTGAGGTTTTTATAATCCTCCGGCTCGATGATCTTATGGACATAGGCCCGCATCCTGCCCTTTCGGCACACATCGCTCCACCGGGGCTGAATGCCGTAGCCACCCTCGATGCGGAACAACGCTAAGGGCAGGCCTAATTTTTTCACCAACGGCGCGATGGCCGGATTGCTATAGCAAGGCAGGCCGCTGAAGGTGCGGTTGCCCTCGGGGGCCAACGCAATCGTACCGCCCTGCCGGGCCACCCGCAGACAGTTCATTACTGCCTGCACATCGGTGGTCTGCTTCTTAATAGGAATGGGCGCTACTGCCCAACGGAGCAGCCGGGATAGCGTACCCAAAGAAAACAGGTCCTCCGATGCCACGAAATAGGCATGCCGGGGGAACATGGCCATGCTGACAAAAAACTGGTCAAAGCCGGTCTGGTGATTCATCAGCACCACGCACTGGCGCTTTCGCAGCTCCCGGCTTTTCTCCACTCGGATATGATATTTGCATCTTGTCCATAGAAAAATAAACGGCGCAAGCAGGCCGATAATCACCTTATGCCGGGTTTTGACCCACTGTTTGGTTTTGGTTTTTGTCTGCATACCGTACCTCTGCCTTAAAGATTTCATACGCGACTATTTTATCATTTCCCCCGCCTGCTTGTCAACCGAACGGATTTTTCTTGCTATTTTGCTTTTGAGTGGCTATAATAGAAGATGTATTCGTATATGCACAGGTTTTTTCATCTTTGTAAATAGCAAGGAGGTTCTGTTATGGACCCTATTTATGTAACCGGTCACCGCAACCCGGATACCGACTCCATCGTAGCCGCTATGGCCTATGCCGCCCTGCGGAACGCCTTGGGCGACCGGGAGTATGAGGCTGCCTGTCTGGGCCATGTGTCCGACGAGACCAATATCGTGCTGAAGAAATTTGGCTTCCAACCCCCCAAGCGGATCACCAGTATGTTCACCCAGGTGCGGGATTTGGATTTTGACACCCCGCCTTGTTTAAGCACCGCCGTTACCGTGGGCCGGGCGTGGGAGATCCTGCAGCAGCAGAAGAACATCTCCGCCATTCCCGTGACCAAGGAAGACGGCACCCTGTACGGTATGCTCTCCCGGGAAAATGTGGCCAGCTACAATATGGAGCGGATCTCCTCTGCCGTGTTGGAGCCGGTCCCTCTGTTCAATGTTCTGTCGGTGCTGGAGGGCAAGATCCTCAACGCCGCCGGCGAAAACACCGACACTATCAGCGGCGAGCTGTCTGTCGCCCTGCCCCAGCAGCGGGAAAATCTTCTGTTCAACAAGAAAGATTCCATTGTTCTGTGCGGCCACCAGCCGGATATGATCCGCCGGGCGCTGGAAATGCATGTAAAATGCCTGGTTCTGTGTCAGGCGGAGCTTTCTGAGGAGCTGCGGGAGCTGCCCACCACCACCTGCATCATCTCCACCCCCTACGATGCCTATCGGGCCGCGCGATTGATCTTCCAATCCGCCCCCGTTGGCCGGATCTGCCGCACCGAGGAGCTGGTATGCTTCCATATGGAGGACCGGCTGGACGAGGTCAAGGAACAGGTACTGAAATTCCGGGAGCATTGCTACCCGATTTTAGACGAAAACGAAAAGGTCGCAGGCGTGCTGACCCGGTACCATCTGCTCCGTCCCCGGAGAAAACGGGTGGTGCTGGTGGACCACAACGAAGCCGCCCAGTCTGTGCCCGGTTTGGACGAGGCGGAAATTCTGGAGATCATTGACCACCACCGCTTGGCAGATATTCAGACCACCAATCCCATCTATGTCCGCAACGAGCCGGTAGGCTCCACCAATACCATCATCGCCTCTATGTTCCAGGATAAGGGCCTGATGCCCTCGGACAAAATGGCTGGTATGATGGCCGCCGCCATCATCTCCGATACGGTTATGTTCAAATCCCCCACCTGCACCGAGCGGGATATCCGCGCCGCTGAGCGCATGGCCCGAATCGCCAACGTATCGCTGGAGGAGCTGGGTAAAGAGATCTTCTCCGCCTCTTTGGAAAACCGCACCGTGGATGAGCTGTTCTACGCCGACTACAAGGAATTCCACATTGCCGGCTATGACCTGGCCGTGGCCCAGGTCACCTGTGTGGACAGTCCCAAGATGCTGGAGCGGAAGGATGAATTTCTGAACCTGATGCGCAAGGCCATGGAAAAGGATCGGTATTCTATGATGATTTTGATGCTTACCGATGTGCTTTTGGAAGGCACACAGCTGATTTATATGGGTGACGACGAGATCATTCACCAGGCCTTCGGCTTGACCCCCAAGGACAACACCCTGTTCCTGCCCGGCGTTATGAGCCGGAAAAAGCAGGTCATTCCCATGCTGTCCGCCCTGTGGGGCTAAGTAAGAATTGAAAATTGAGAATTAAAAATTCGAATTTCTCCCATTTTCAATTCTTCATACAAGAGTAGAAAAGTTCACAATTTTATGTTATAGTATTTCGATAGAAAAGGGGGATCGGTATGGGTTTCGAAGGCCTTTTGGGCAACGAGCGGCTGAAAGAAAATCTGCGCGTCAGCGTGGGCCGCGGCCGCATCTCCCATTTTTATCTGATCTCCGGCCCGGCAGGCTCCGGCAAGGGTACCCTGGCCCGGCTTTTGGCCGCAGCCATTCTGTGTCAGGGTGACGGCAAGCCCTGTCTTGCCTGCAACGCCTGCCGGAAGGTCATGACAGGCAACCACCCGGACTGCATTACCATAGTAGACCCGGCGCATAAGACCGTGGCGGTGGATATCGTCCGGGACGCCCGAGCGGATATGTACGTAATGCCCAACGAAAGCAGCCGGAAGGTCTACATTTTCCCCCAGGAGCTGCGGACCGAGGGTCAGAATGCGCTGCTGAAAATTTTGGAAGAGCCGCCGGAGTACGGCGTGTTTATCCTGCTTTCCGACAACCCGGAAAAGCTGCTGCCCACAGTGCGCTCCCGCTGCACGGAGCTGCGACTGCTGGCGCTGCCGGACAGTCTCCTGCAGACTGCGCTGAAGCAGGAATTTCCCGATGCCGACGGCGAGAGCATCGCTGCAGCTGTGCAACGCAGCGGCGGCTGGCTGGGACAGGCCAAAGCATTGCTTGCCGAGGGCGCAGTCAGCGTCCAGACAGAGAATTTTGTCAAAAGCTTTTGCGCCCGGGATACCCTGGGTCTGACCACCGTGCTGGTGGGTATGGAAAAATGGAAACGGGATCAGGCGATCCCCGAATGGCAGGTGTGGCTGCAGATGCTGCAAAGCGCTTTGGTCTGTCAGGCCGGACAAAAAGCCACCTCGCCCCTTACCAGGCAGCTTGCCGCCGCCCGCAGCTCCCGTGAGCTGATGGACGCAGTGCAGCAGCTGCAGAAAGTGATAGAATATGCGCAGGGCAATGTGTCCGTGGCCGCCATCTGCGGCTACCTGCAATGGGCCCTGAGATAGGAGAAATTTATGGATGAGCAAATGAATCCTGCGCCCGTCCAGCCGGAAACGGCTGAGGTGGTGGACATTCAGTTCCGCCCCGGGCAGAAGGTTTACTTTTTTGATCCTGCAGGTCTTACCCTGCAGGCCGGCGACCATGTGATTATCGACACCGCCCGGGGCCCGGAATTCGGTTACTGCACCGCCGGCAATCACACCATTTCTATGCGGGAGGTGGTTGCGCCCCTGCGGCCGGTGCTCCGTGTTGCCACCGCCCAGGACGAAAAAACCGCCGCAGCCAATCAAGCCACAGAGAAAAAGGCCTTTGATGTGTGTCTGGCCAAGATCGCCGAGCAGGGGCTGGATATGCAGCTGGTGTCTGCCGAGTGCGCCTTTGACGGCAGTCGAATCCTGTTTTTCTTCACCGCCGACGAGCGGGTGGATTTCCGGGAACTGGTCAAGAATCTGGCCGGCATCTTCCACACCCGCATTGAGATGCGGCAGATCGGCGTCCGGGATAAGGCAAAGATGGTTGGCGGTCTGGGTATCTGCGGCAGACCCTTTTGCTGCGCCAGCTTTTTGGACGATTTCCAGCCGGTGTCCATCAAAATGGCCAAGACCCAGAACCTCAGCTTAAATCCCACCAAAATTTCCGGCACCTGCGGCCGGCTCATGTGCTGCCTGAAATACGAGCAGGATGCCTATGAGGATCTGCTCCGCACCGCCCCCAAGGCCGAATCCTTTGTGGACACCCCCGACGGACGGGGCACTGTGGTGGAGGTGGACCTGCTGCGGCAGCGGGTGAAGGTCAAAATGGAGGAGCAGCCGGAGGTCATCGGCACCTACGCCAACACAGACATTGCCGTTTTACGCAGCGGCAAGGCCAAGAAGAACGACCCGCCCATCCCCGTAGATCTGGCGCCCATTTCCGGCGGCGGCAAGCGCAGAAAGCGTTTTGAGGATGTCCCGGAGAGCGCCCCGGTGCTGGAATCCATCCGTATGCGCTACTCGGAAGAGACCATCGCCGAGGAAGTAGCAACCCAGGCGACCAATGAGAAAAAGTCCGAGGCTGGCGCCCAGAACCGGCGTAAGCATCGCAAGCCGGGCAAGCCCCAGCAGGATAAGACCCCTGCCCAGCAGGAAGCCAAGCCTGCCGCTCCCCAGTCCGACGGTAATGCAGAAGCCAAAAAGAACAATAAGCATCGCTACCATCACCGTCGCCGCAAGCCTGGCAAGCCCCAGAATCAAGGGCCGAAAGAATAAAACAATAACCACCGGCATCAGCCGGTGGTTATGATTTTTGTTGGCAGATGACCGTCACAAAAGCGATCAGAAAGTCTTGCCTTCGCAACCGTAAAAGCCACGGCAAAAGCCGTGGCTTTTCTTTGATTGTCTGACTTTTTATTTTTTGCAGCAGAAATTGTTACTTTTCGTGGTGCTTGCAGGGGGTGCTGGATCCAGCTTGCGATCAGCAATTCCAAGGATATCCTCCGGCTTGATCCAGGGACGGTTCTGAATGGCGCTGGTTTCCTCATGCGTCAGGTATCCCTTGTATGCGGTCAGACTGCGGCGGATAAAGCCGTCACGGATGCAAGCTTCGGTCAGGCCATTGTTCAAAATGTTCAGCAGCATAGGCAATGTCTCCGCAGCCAGCGCAACAGATGTGGAGTGCGCCACAGCGCCGGGGATGTTGCTGACGCAGTAATGGACAACGCCGTTGACCACATAACGGGGATTGTCGTGATGGGTCTCGTGGCTGGACTCGATTGCGCCGGGATCGTCATTGGAAATGTCCACCAGAACGCTGCCCGGCTCCATCAGCTTCAGCATTTCCTTGTCGATCAGAAAATCCTTGCGCTGCTTGGGCCACTTGACACAGTTGATGACCATATCGGTCTGCGGCAACACGGAGGTAATGGTCTGCTTGGTGCAGAACATTGTGTTGATGTGGTTCTGATACTTGTCACCCAGCATCTTCAGACACCCAACATTGATATCCATAACCGTCACATTGGCGCCCAGTGCGTACAGGACGGACAGCGCGCCCTGACCAACGATACCGCCGCCCAGAATCAGAACATTCATACCGGGAGCGCCGGCAAAACCGCCGACAAACTTGCCCTTACCGCCGTTGATGGTCAGCATGGATTCCAAACCGAACAGTGCGCCCTGCTTGCCGGCGGCTTCGCAGTTGGGAGAGCCGTAACGGTGAGAGTCCTCGGCGGTGACAGCGATACATTTACTGTCCAGAATGGCCTGCACCTCTTCGGGGTGGCCGGCGGGGTGGATGCAACAGTAGATTATCTGGTCTTCCTTCAGATACTTGTACTCAGACGCCTCAATCTCCTTTACCTTGGCGAGGAAATCACAGGTGTTCCACAATTCCTTGGCGGTGTCGGCAATGATTGCGCCGGCAGCGGCATACTTCTCGTCGGGGAAGCCTGCGCCTGCGCCTGCGCCCTTCTGAACATAGACAGTATGGCCCGCAGCAACGATGGAGGCAACCTCTACGGGTGTGCAGATAACTCTGTTTTCGCCCTCTTTGATATCTTTCAACACACCAAAAATCATAATGCTTTCTCCTTTAGATTATTATTCATTGATGGCAATCCGGTGTTCGCGTTTCACTTCTTCCAGATATTGCTTGTCTTTAATCAGCCGAAGCGCTGCCAGACCCATAATTTTGCCACCGCTGAGCATAGAAGCCCGCGCCTTTTCGGTTTTACCGGCGTTCAACCACTCTACAGTGTGGGCTGCCGCATCGTCATAATATGTATAAATCATAACAGTAGGCACGACCCAGGAAACATTACCCACATCGGTAGAACCGCCGGAAACTACAGAGCAGTCCAACTGGCGGATCTTCTCTGCGCCAATCTCATTCGCTGCATCCATAACGGCATTTTGCAGCGGCCGATTGGGCACCAGATTCCAGTAGACATTTCTGTATTCAAACTCAGCGGTGGTGTCAGTCATCAGGCAAGCGCCTTTGACCACATTTTCCATACGGTGCACCATATCTTCCAAATACCGGCGGTCATGGCATCGCAGGGTGATATGCGCGCTGGCAGATTCATGGACGATGTTGGCTGCACCGGTTGCGTCCAGGATTGTGTAGTGGATGCGGCTACCGTCTTTTACATGCTCGCGCATAATCTCAAGACCGTGGAACGCCAGCATCATTGCATCCAGTGCGCTGCGGCCTTTTTCCGGTGCGCCGCTGGCATGGGAGGGTGTGCCGTGGAAGTATACCCGGGTGGGCGCCAATGCTCTGTTTGTCGTGGCAACACCAGTGCCGGATCCTGTGTGACAAGAGAACATCACATCCACATCCCGGAAATAGCCTGCTTTCTCCATGACGATCTTGCCACCGCTAATCTCCTCGTCCGGCGTGCCGTAAAGCACCAGTTTGAAAGGATCGGTGCAGTTTTCTATCAGCGCAAGGGCAGCGACAATGCAGGCAGGGCCCTGCAGATGGTGACCGCAGGCGTGACCCATACCCCGCAGAGCATCGTATTCCAGAAGGAATCCAATGGAAGGACCGCCGGTTCCCTGTTCCCAGACAGCCCGGAATGATGTATCTAATCCTGCAATACCTTTTTCTACAGAAAAGCCCTTTTCTTCCAGATATTTGATCAGAAGTGCGCTGGCATAAACCTCCTCACCGCCGATTTCTGGGTGATCGAAGATGTTGCAGGCCAATGAGAACAACTCGCCAGCGTGCTGCTCAGCGGCTTGCAGCAGAGATTGTTTTATAGCTTCCATAATTAACAGACCTTTCTTACAAATTATCTTCTGTGTATTCGCCAAAGCCCTCGCCGTATACTTCCTTCACATTTCCTACAATAATGAAGGATTTTTGGGGATCGATTTCTACGACCGCAGCTTTGATGCGCGCAATCTTGGCAGGTTTGGCCGCGCACAACAGCACCGGCTTGTTATTGCGGGTGAATGCGCCGCGTCCTTCCAGAATCGTTGCGCCCAAGCCCATATCCATAAGTCGCCTGGTAATTTCTTCGCTCTTGTCGCTAATGATATAGGCGAGCTTTGCAGAATCCGATCCATAAACCACCATGTCCATAGCGATGCTGGCTATGTACATGGCAATCACACCGTAGAGGGCTGCTTCCAGTTTGCCATAAGTTATGGCATAAAAGCAAACAACTGTTATATCAATTACCAAACAAAGTTTTCCAATAGAGATGTTTCGGAATACATATTTCAAAAGCCGGGCTGCCAGTTCCGTGCCGCCGGTGGTGGCATTTTTCAGCATCATAAGACCCAGAGATGCGCCACACAGCAAACCGCCGAAAATGCAGGCCAATAAGGGTTGCTCCATTTTTGGGTATTCCCAACCCATCTGCGCTACAAAAACATTCATAGCATCAATCATAAAGGAAGTAACGCAGATGGCAAACACTGTGCTAAACAGGATTGACATTCCCTGCTTTTTGATTCCGATAATCATCAGCGGAACATTCATCACGAAAACCACAACACCCGGTGTCAGAAAAGCAAAGTAATGGTGAAGAACCTGACCGATTCCGGAAAAACCACCCATTGCCAAGTTGTTGGTCTCAAAGAAAAAATTAAAGGTGAGCGCGTATAAAAATGTGCTGATGGTAATAATGGAATAGTCTTTTATGATCTTCCATATGGATACAGTAAAAATCCGTTTGTTTTTTACTGCTCTGTCTCCCATAAAAATTACCTCCAAAAAACGAATAAATTCATTATAATACAGAGAAAAGGGATTGTAAAATTGATATTTTTTTGTTAATATATTGAATATATTCAATATATTGGGGGTTGCTTATGACGACCAGCGAAATCGAAACCTTCCTTGCAATTTGTCAACACAAAACGGTCAGTCGTGCTGCAGAAAGCTTATATATTACACAGTCATCCTTAAGCATCCGACTCAAAGCCTTGGAAAAGAAATTAGGCGGTGTGCTTTTTTATCGGAGAAAAGGTAGCAGACAAATGATCCTAACGGCGGCCGGCAGGCAGTTCTATGCCCTGTCCACACAATACGAGGCATTACTTAAGCAGATGCTGCAGGTTTGCCAGGAAGTTCCTGCATCACTGCGCGTATCTTCGTTGAATAGTGTGGACACATTCCTTCTGCCGGCAGTATATACCCGGTTTTCCCAAAGGTATCCGGAGATCAAACTGGAGATCCAGGATATGGACCGTCAGGCTGCCAGTATCAGCATTCAAAACGGTGATACAGATCTTGCGTTTACTTCCGGAAAAAACACCTGCGAGGGCATCCGGGAAACACCGGTATTTATAGAACCAATGGTGCTGATCTGTTCCGACATAGGCCTGCAGGGGCCTGTTCGGAAAGAAGATCTTTCAGTTGATAATGAGGTTTATATCGGGTGGAGTCAGCAGTTTAGCCATTGGCATTTACAGACCTTTGGCGATGTGCATCCCCGGCTTACTGTTTCTATTATGCCGCACCTGCAGCAGTTTGTGGCGCGCAAGGGATTTTGGTCCATTGTGCCGATCAGTGTGGCAATCGGCTTGGCGAAAAACTGCCCTATCCGGCAGATAGATACGGCATTTCCCTTGCCAACCCGGGAGATGTCTATTCTTTCAGCTGCGGATGTGCCGGATAATGCAGCTACCTTAGCGTTTTATGAATGTCTGCGGGAGGCGCTTACTGCATATCCGCAGATCGAGGTTGTGATTTAATCCGTGGCGAAAATGTAAATGGCATCCTGCCCCACAACAAAACAACACCCCGGCGCGTTTATACGCGCCGGGGTTACTTGTTTTTATTTTGCAGCCTTTTGGAGCTTGCGCTCTTCCTTGGTCTTGCAGAACTTCTCCAGCTGAGGCACCAGCAGCAGGCAAATCAGCGCTGCAGTGAAGCCGCCGTTATACAGGCAGAAGCCACCGTGCATATCAGGCACAGCCGTCACCAGCAGGTAGTGCAAGCCGCTGGCCAGCATACCGTAGCCGAAGCCGTACTTGCCGGACACGGGAGAAAGGCCGTTGGCATAACACAAGCCAATGAGGATGGACTGGTTACTGATGGTCAGACCGTAGGTCTCGCCGCCCAAGGCCTTGAAGATCCAGCCGAACAGGAAGGATGTGACAATATAGCCGGCCATAATGGGCCAAACATTGCCCGGGTGGCTGCCGGAATTGCAGGTAGCCAGCATACAGAACACAATGCCGAAGGTCATACCGGTCCAGACTGTGGACATTCTTTCCGCGCCGCCATCGATAAAGGCCGCCAGATTAAAGTAAGCAACGATCATCAGACCGAACACGCCCACATTCATAAGGAATGCCGGTGTGCCGTACTTAGCGGAGAAGCACACGCCGTGGCCGGAGTCCTTCAGAAGCTGCCAGTAATCCTTCGGCTTGCAGCCCATCAGCAGTGCAAAGAGAATGCACAGGCCAAACACTGCGACACAGAAGATATTACAGCCCCAGAAGAATTCCGCATGGGGCGCTGCCCAGGTGGTCAGCTTGCCGATGTCGCCGATCTTCCAGCCCAGCATTACATTGTACAGGACAGTCCGCAGGAAGAATGCTGTCATACCGATGGGCACAGCGGCGGAGTAATGGTCATAGCCCTTGTGGATATTGGGGGCGTGGCCCAAACCGGCAGGCAGGAAGAAGCCGATGATCAAACCCACCAGCAGCGCAAGGCCCAGACCCAGCCAGTTAAAGCCAAGGTAAGCTGTACCGGGGTAACGGAACAGCAGGTCGGAGATCAGCGGGGCAATGCCGGTAGAATACAGCATCGCGTTGCTCATAGCGCCCAGCTTCTCCTTCTTCACCAGGCAGAACAGGGCAACACCCAGCACAGTGGGGAGCATATTCAAGGGGTTAATGCCCCAGGAGCCGAAGCCGATGGTCAGCAGCACGCCCAGGGTGGTGACCTGGTTGGGCTTACTGCCAGGCAGGCAGCACAGAGCCGTACAGATCAGGCCTACCAGGCCCATATTCAGAAATGTGCCGGCAAAGCTATAGGCAAAGTAGTTGGTAGAGATCTTACAGGGGTAGCGCATAATATCCCACAGGGCAGCAAACATCTTGGCCCGGTCGGGCAAAATGCACGCGCCCACCACAAAGCACAGGGATACGAACAGGAAAAACAGCTTCAGAAAGCTTTCCTGAGACAGATTCTTAATCTTTTTCATACTATCACCTCAATGAAAATCTGGGCAATCCGAGCCCATACAGATCGAATTGCCCAGACGGTCGGCATTTTTACAGTTGCACTCCCCCGCGGTAATCCGCAACTCCGTCAGTTATGCAACCCAGCTATTTTATGATGTCATTGCCAGGAGCCAAAGGCGACGTGGCAATCCCCGCTTGAGGTGGAGATCGCCACAGGTGCTGACGCACCTTCGCGATGACATCAAGTATTTAGATCTTTTCAGCCGCTTCCACAACGTGCTTCATCAGCACGGTGGTGGTCACAGCGCCAACACCGCCGGGAACGGGGGTGATTGCGCCAACGATGGGCTCCACCTCGTCGAACACACAGTCGCCGGACATACCGCCCTTACCCTTGGAGGTGATCTTCTCGGGGTTCCAGTTCATGGAAACGTCGATGACGATCTGACCCTCGCGGACAAAGTCCTTGGTCAGGCTGCCCAGAACGCCGGCGGCGGAGATGATGATGTCCGCGCCCTTGCAGATCTCAGCCGTATTGACGGTCTTGGTGTGGCAGACAGTAACGGTGGCGTTCTTGCCCATGAGCATCATAGCGGCAGGCTTGCCAACCACGAGAGAACGGCCGATGACCACGGCGTTCTTGCCCTTGCAGTCGATACCGTAGTGGTCCAGAATTTCCATGCAGGCGGCGGGGGTGCAGGGGGCGTAGCCCAGATCCTGGCCTTCGAACACGCCAGCGTTACTCATATGGGTCATGGAGTCCACATCCTTGCAGGGAGCCAGACGGTTGCAGATCTCGTCCTGGTCTGCCTTCAGATGCTTGGGCAGGGGGCGGAACATCAGCACGCCGTGGACAGATGCATCTGCATTGACCTCGTCGATGACCTTCAGCACTTCTTCCTTGGTAGCGGTCTCGGGCAGGATGTAATTCTTCACAGCCACGCCCACTTCCTCAGCGCGCTTGGTAGCGCCCTTTTCGTAGGACAGGTCGGAGGGGTTCTCGCCCAGACGGATAATACCCAAAGTGGGCTGTACGCCCTTTTCCTTCAAAGCAGCGGTACGGCCCTGCAGGGCAGCAACCAGCGCCTCGTTGACTTCTTTACCCAGTAATTGCTTTGCCATTTCTCTTTCCTCCTAATTATACGCCAAAGCCGGCCTTGACGGTATTGAAGATTTCGTCGGCCATTGCGCCGTACTTATCCAGCATACCCAGAGCCTTGGCGTTCATTTCCTCAGCAACCTGGCGGTTCTTCAGAGTCTTGGTGTTAATGAAAACATTCAAAGAAGCAGCCTGCAGGGCAGCCTTGCAGCACACAGCGCCGCAGCCGGCATCGGAAACAGCCAGACGGCTGCCCTTGGCGGCGAACACAGCGATGTACTCGATAGCCTGGCAGCACAGCTCCATGATCTTCATGGGAGTGGAGCAAGCAATGATGGTAGCCTCTTCCATAACGGCGTCACGGTTGGGATCGTCCTTGGGGATGCCGTAGGCCTTGGCCAGGGGCAGGAAGTTCACTTCGTCAGCTTCAACCTGATTCAGCAGCTCGGTCTGCAGGGCATCGCACTTAGCCTTCAGCTCGATGATCTCAGCCTCCACCTCGGCATACTTCTTCTTACCAACGGTCAAAGAACCGACCATATTGCCCAGAGCGGTACCGATGGCACCAACCAGAGCAGCAGCGCCGCCGCCACCGGGAGCGGGAGCGTCAGATGCCAGAACCTCCACAAATTTGCGGCAGGTTTCCATTGTCATATCCATAAGAAATTTTCCTTTCAGTCAAATTTAGTTGAAAATTGAAAATGGAAAGTTGAAAGTTATGAAAACTACTGCAATTTTCCACTTTCAACTTTCAACTTTTCTAAATGCCCCAAAAGCAGAGGCGGAAATCCGCCTCTGCTTATTGGAAAAATCAGAATTAGAACAAACCAGAGACCTTGCCGGTTTCGACGTCAACGTCAACACGACGGTATGCGGGGTCTGCAGCAGTACCGGGCATCATGGAGATGGTACCGGCCATGGGGCACAGGAACTTAGCGCCGCCGTACTCCAGAATGTCACGAACGGTCAGCTTCCAACCGGTGGGCACGCCCTTCTTGGTGGGATCGTCGGACAGGGACAGGTGGGTCTTAACCATCATGGTGCAGTAGTCAGCGTACTTGGGATCCTTCTCGAAGCGCTCAGCCTTCTCGATAGCCAGAGGCAGCCAGGTCACGCCGTCAGCGCCGTAAACTTCCTTAGCGATCCGCTCAACGCGCTCACGCAGGGGCATCTCCAGATCGTACAGGAACTTAACTTCCACGGGATCCTCACAAGCCTCCACAACCACGCGGGCCAGCTCAGCAGCGCCTTCGCCGCCGTAACGCCAGTGG
>JAFVVI010000024.1 GCA_017502265.1 Oscillospiraceae bacterium | reverse complement strand
TCGAACCGTCGACCTCCAGCGTGACAGGCTGGCGTGCTAACCGACTGCACCACCGGGCCAAATATGGTGGGAACAACAGGGCTCGAACCTGTGACCTCCTGCTTGTAAGGCAGATGCTCTCCCAGCTGAGCTATGCTCCCGTACGGTCTGCATCAGTGCTGCGCACCTCAGCGACGTGGTTCATTATACACATAGACGCCTCATTTGTCAAGCACTTTTTTCGTTTTTTTCATTGTTTTTTTATCTGCCGTCCGGACATCACCGGACGGCAGATAAAAGGGCTTTATTGACGCTCCAATTCATCTACTTTAGCCATCAATTCTTCCAGCAGATCCTTCATTCCCCGCTTGGCCAGTACCTGAGGCAGATCGAAACCGGAGCCGCGATTGCCTTCGATCAGCAGAGGGCCGTCGGGAGTAATGGCCACATCCCAGCCCACAAAGTGGATCTGGTCATTGACCAATGCGGCCTCCAGGCACAGAGCCTTGATCTCCTCCCAGTATGGGACTTGATAGCCGTCATAACGGACGCCTGTGGAACTGTATTCTACCCAGTTAAGCTTTTTATCCACACCGTTGCCGGTGAGCTTGCCGGTTTCCATATCGATGAGCACCGCGCTGCCGCCCATATGGAAATTATCCACAACACCCTTACCGGAGCCGATACGGGTCGCGGCATACAGAAGCCAGGACTGACCCTTGGCCGCGCCGGTCATGACCCGCAGAGTATTCACGCAGCCGGGGCACAGCGCCTCCCAAGCCGGGTGTTGGATCACCAATTCCTCCAAACAGGCCTTGGTGTCAACAACCTCTTGAAAAAAGGCTTTTCTGTCCGCAATTTCTGCTGTTACATATTTGGCCACATCCTTGCCGCCCAGGCCAATTTGAGGCTTATAAATAAACACCTCGTGCCGATTCAAAAAGTCCTCAAAAGCCTCGTAGCCGCTGGCAGGATCGTAGAAATCCCGGCGGGTATACTTGCCGTAGTTCTTATGAAAATTTGCCTTATTGGAGATATATGGCGACCACTTGATATTGGAAAGCTTGGTGATGACCTTGTCCACATAGCCGATACTCACATAGGTCTTCCGCTGGGCATGCTTTTTCTCATAAAAACGGTAGTTCAGATAGTCCTGCAAGCCAGAGCCATACCGCAGAGTACAGATAAATGTATCCACGAACATATACCAAGCAGGCTTGCGGACCGTCTTGGACAGTTCCTTCAGATCGTCATAGTAACGCTTGTAATTGCCCTGCAGGGCAAAGCTGATGAGTCCCATTATGCATCCTCCTCAAGATCCTGCAGAATCTGCAGAATATCCGCCGGGGTGAACAAATATTTTTCGTCGCAGAACTGGCATTCCACAGGGAAATCTTTTCCCTCCTGAGCGATCTCCGTCAGTTCTTTTTTACCAAGACTGATGAGGGCATCTGTGACCCGCTGACGGTCGCAATAGCACTTATATGCCACCGGGGTGGTCTCCATAAACACCACGCCCAGGTCGCCGCAAACCTGGCCCAAAATATCCTCCGGGGTCAGGCCAGCCTCCAGCATAGCTGTCACCGCGCCGGCACGCTTAATACCGGCTTCCACCTTGTCGATGGTCTCGTCGGGAGCGCCGGGCAAAAGCTGGATCAGATAGCCGCCGGCAACCTTCACGCTTTGATCCCGGTCCACCAGTACGCCCAGCGCACAGGCGGTAGGGGTCTGCTCGGACTGTGCAAAGTATGCGGTCACATCGTCGCCGATCTCGCCGGAGACCAGGGGCACAGAGCCAACATAAGGCTCTTTCATCTGCAGGTCACGGATCACTGTCAGCATACCGTCCGTGCCCACAGTGGCGCCGATATCCAGCTTGCCGGGATATTTTTCCACCAGTGGCACATTGGGCTCATACACATAACCCCGGACATTGCCAACAGGGTCAGATACGCACACGATACTGCCGATAGGGCCGTCGCCCTTGATCTGCAGAGTCATAGAGCCGTTGTCCACCTTTTGCATATTGCCCATCATAGACGCCGCCGTCAGCGCACGGCCAAAGGCTGCGGTGGCGTTGGGGGTGGTATTTTGAATCTGTGCGCCCCGTCTTACCAACTGGGTAGAGCGAATGGCTACGACTTTCACAAAGCCGTCCATACTCATTCCCCGCACCAAATAGTCATTCATTTGATTCGACCCTTTCTTGCTTTGAAGTAAATCCGCTGCTCACCTGTCCGGGGAGCGCAGAGTTTTCGGTCTGCAAAGACCTCAATAGCAGTAAAACCTGCTGCCTTCAGGTAGGATGTCAGTTGCGCAATCGTGTAGGCATACTCCCTGTGCTCCTCGCAGCTACGATGCCAACGGTCACCCGTTCTCTGAAACAGGTCCATCCAGTAGGTGCAGATGTTGGCCGACTCGTCAAATTCGCCCCGCCAGACACAGTACACATCGTCATCCTCATCCAGAAAAACCTGACCATCCATGGCCCGAAGCTTTTCCGGTGTATTCACATCGAAGATGAAGCAACCACCGGGGTTTAAGGCCTTATAGACCCGTGCAATGGCCTGCTTGCAATCGGCGGGGTCCAAAATATAATCCAGGCCGTCCAATGCACTTACCGCCAGATCCACCCCTCTGGGCAGGTGCAGATTCTGCAGCAACTGACAGGCAAAGGTGGGACGGTTCTTCGTATTCTCCGCCTTTTGGGCGGCCACACAGAGCATTTCCTCTGACATATCCACCCCGGTCACTTGCAATCCCCGCTCCGCAAGCAGTAAGGCCACAGAGCCTGTGCCGCAGGCAAGATCCGCTGCCGTTCTGGGCCGCAAGCTTTCCCTGTCCAGAATTTCCCAATAGAAATCCACGATGGCGGTGTAATCCACATCATTGGTCAGCCGGTCATAGCTGAAAGCCAAGTTGTTGTAAGCATTCATATTTCTTGTGATTCCTTCTTTTGTTTTCTGCTGGGGTACGGGAGCAGCACCACATTCACAAGCCACGCAACGGCAATACCCATCAAGGTCTGAGAGGCCCGCAGGAATGCATACAGATACGGATTATCACCGTTGTAGAATATCAGCAAAATAATAAAGTACGCCGCAGCAAGGCCTGACATAGAGCCGCAATGCAGGCGTTCCACAAGTGTCAGCGCGATCAGGACACCAATAATGATCAGCCCAAGATCCAGGCAAGTTAAAAGGGATGTTCCCTCCAGGCGGCTATACATAAAAATCCGCAGAGGCGTTAACAGCAAAGCCGTCGCAAACGCAACCATATTCGCTTTGATTCGCAAGACGCTGAAAGTCTTGGTGTTTTCTGATGTATTGCGAATCTCTAAAATACCATACGCATAGGTAAACAATGGGTGGATTTCCAGCCCAGGGAAAAACAGGCGAGGAATCTGCCAAAGCAAAAAGCCCAAGATGATGGTTAGCAGAGTTTTGATCTTTCGCATACCGATATGCAGGTGAATTGTCGAATCCATTGGACTTCCTCCTGTGAAACAATGCGCAGCAAAAGAACATCCCGGACAGCTGTCCGGGATGTCTGAAACATTTTAATCAGCGGTTGAACAGGCTGAAGATATCGTCATCATCGTCTGCAAGGCCGGTCTTCTTGGCAACAGTGCCGGTCTGCTCAACGGTCTCTTTCTGCTCAAAGCCGGTAGCGATCACAGTACCGCGGATCTCGTCCTCCAGCTCGTTGGTGCAGGTAGCGCCGAAGATGATGTTGGCTTCGGGATTGGCAGCTTCCTGCACAATGCCTGCGGCAGTCTCAACTTCATCCAGGGTCATATCCACAGAACCGGTTACATTGATCAGAACGCCGGTAGCGCCGTTGATAGAGGTCTCCAGCAAGGGGCTTGCAACAGCAGCCAGGGCAGCCTGCTCAGCCTTCTCGCGGCCGGAAGCAACGCCAACACCCATATGGGCGCGGCCGGCTTCCTTCATAACAGCGGAAACGTCAGCGAAGTCCAGATTGATAATCACATTTGCAGAGAAGCCAACCAGCTCGGAGATAGAGGTCACGGCCTGCTTCAGCACATCGTCAGCGATGCCGAATGCATTGGCAAAGGTGATCTTCTGATCGGTCACATACTTCAGGCGGTCATTGGGAATGACAACCAGGGAGTCGACCTTCTCGTGCAGCGCTGCAATGCCGGTCTCGGCCTGGCGCATACGGTTAGCGCCCTCAAACTTGAAGGGCTTGGTCACGATACCAACGGTCAGGCAGCCTGCCTCACGGGCCAGGTCAGCTACGATGGGAGCTGCGCCGGTACCGGTGCCGCCGCCCATACCGGCGGTGATGAATACCATATCGGTGTTCTCCAGGATCTTTGCGATCTGGGCGCGAGACTCTTCAGCGGACTTCTGGCCGATCTCAGGCTTGGAACCTGCGCCCATGCCGCCGGTGAGCTTCTCACCGATCTGAATCTTATTCTTGCAATTGGACTTGTTCAAATCCTGCTTATCCGTATTGATAACCACAAAATCAACGCCCTGTACACCGGCATCGATCATACGGTTGATAACATTGTTGCCGGCACCGCCGACACCGATTACTTTGATCTTAACTACGCGCTCCTGAAACGTCTCTGCCATATTGCTAATCCTCCTATGTATGGTGTTGCAGATCTACCATCTGCGGTAACTACAATATTACTTGTATATTCTATCGCGAAAAATGGATTTGGTCAATAGAAATTCTTATTTTTTGTCAAAGAATTTCAATTTTTTACACCTTATTTCCCCTCAAAGGGTCTATAACCCACCTCATTTGGCCAAATTGTGAAGCTGACATCCAGATAGCCGGTCTGGTACTGACCCATTTTTTGGATAGAGGACTTCATGGCGCCCACTTTGTAATCCAAACGGGAGGCGTCACCCAAGGAAACCTGATACCGGTTTTCGTACCACAGAAGGATTGTCTCTGTGTCGGAGACATCCACAGAATCGATCACGCCCATCACGCCGTTATTCTCCAGGGCGGTCAGGACCTGCACCACCGTATTCAAAAGCTGGCTGGCAGGTACCGGCGGCTGGGTGGGCACTGTCACGCCCGTTGCGGCCTGGCTCTCGGTGGGAGTCTCCGGCTCGGCGGCCTTTGCAGGCTCGCCGATCTGGGCATTATGAATCCGGACACCCAGAATCCGGGTGTGATCCTTCGCAGCAGCGGCATCGGTACTGTCCACCACACGGCCGGAAGCATCCAGCAGCCACCAGGTGGCATCCACCGCCTCCACGGCATAGACCACTTCCAGCTCTGTAATTTCAATATTAACCGTATCCGGCAGTTTTATTCCCACACGGACATCGCCAACATAAGGAAGCTTTGCGCGGACATTTGCGCTGATCTTCGCCTCGCTCAAGCTCAGCAGGGCATCGCCGTCCTGAATACCGGAGGCTTCCCGGATTTCCCAGGGGGTATATTTCGTAGCGCCGGATACATTGATCCTGTTTGCCTTAAAGAAGATGGACATACCCAGCACCAGCGCCAGCACCACCGCTGCCACCGTCGCCAAATGCAGCAAAAAACGATTGCGGCTGAAGGTTTTTGCCGGGGTATACCGAACCTTTGGCTCCGGTCTTTTGGCAGGCTGCCCATTGGGTGCTTTTGTGCGCCGGGTCGGGCTTGCCTGTGTTGTATTTCTCTCTTTGGTATTCATTGCGTTACTCCTTATTTCTTGCCAGCTGCTCCATCACGGTGCAAAGACGCTCCGCGCTATCGGGCACGGCCATAGCATACAGAGCGCGGCTCATAGCATCGTAGCGGTCCTTATCTGCCAGCAGATCCGTGATCTCGCGGTGCAGTCGCTGAGGGGTGCATTCCTTTTCCGTAATCACGATGGCGCCGCCCTGTCGCTCCAGGGCTCTTGCATTTTTCTCCTGATGATTATCGGTCACATTGGGAGATGGGATCAGAATACAGGGTGTACCGGATGCAGCGATCTCGCTGCAGCTGGACGCCCCCGCCCGGCTGATGAACACATCCGCCGCAGCCATCAGTGTAGGCATATTGTAGATATACTCCTGAATGGTGATCGCCGGATTGCCCTGCAGGTCAACGCCCTGCCGGCGGATATAATCCGGCATCCATTTCCAGCCGTAGCTGCCCACTGCATGGATATGGCGGAAAGGATATCCGGAATCCATTTCCAGACGGAACAGCTTGGCAGTCACCTCGTTCATCGCCTTGGCGCCCTGGCTGCCGAAAGCAGACACCACCAGAGGCTGATCGCCTAAGCCCAGTTCCCGGCGGGCATCAGTTTTTTTCGTATAGACAAACTCCCGGCGGACGGGCATTCCCACCACTTCCACCTTGGATTTGTCTTTGTAATAATTGGCGCTTTCCGGGAAACACACCAGCACCTTATCTACCCAGCCGGAAACCATTCGGGTGGTCAGACCCGGCATGGCATTGGCCTCGTGAACACAGGTGGGGACTTTCAGCTTTTTGGCTGCATACAACGCGGCGAAGCTGGCAAAGCCGCCAGTGCCTACCACCACATCTGCGCCAAATTCCCGAATGATCTTCTTGCACTTTTTAACGGCATCTATGGCGCTTTTCACCGCAAGAAAGTTATTGCGGATAGCGGAGAATGACAGTTTTCGCTCCAGACCGCAGGCGCTCACCAGCTCCAGCTTATAGCCGGCTTTGGGCACCAATTTTTCTTCCATATAGCCCTCGCCGCCAATGAAGAGAATGTTACTGTCGGGATGCCGTTCCTTCCAGTTATTTGCCACCGCAATGGCAGGGTTGATATGGCCGCCCGTGCCGCCGCAGGTAAATATCACATTCATACTGTTTCCTCCTGTTGGGCCGATCTGTGCCGGTAGCGGGATATACTAAGCAGTATCCCCATCTCCCCCAAATTCACCGCCAGGGCCGTTCCCCCGTAAGAGAAAAACGGCAGCGCGATGCCGGTAGAGGGCAGCAGATTGGTCACAACGCCCAAATTCAAAATGGTTTGCACGGCGATCAAGGTGGTAAGACCTGAGGCCAGGACGGTGTGAAACCGACTGGTGCCGTGCAATGCAATCCAGTATCCCCGCAGGATCAGCGCGGCAAACAGCGCTACGATCAGCACCGCGCCCACAAGACCCAGCTCCTCGCAGATGATGGCGAAGATATAGTCATTGTACTGGAAGGGTAAATATAAATATTTCTGCCGGCTCTTGCCAAGGCCCAAGCCAAACAGGCCGCCGGAGCCGATGGCATACAGAGATTGCAGGATCTGATAACCGGTATCGGAAGGGTCCTGCTCCGGGTGCAGCCACGCGGTCACCCGGTCGCCGGCGTAACCCATCAGGCTGATATACACCACCACAAACAGCGCCGCAGCCCCTGCCCCGGCCAACAGCCATTTGGGGTGGGTACCGGCCACAAACATCATCACCACTGCCACCATACCCATCAGCATAATGGCAGACAGATGCTTTTCCAGCGCCAGCGGCACAAGAATGCCCAATAACGCTCCGCCAAAACCCAAGACACCCCGACCAAATTGCCGGGCGCGCTTTCCGAAATCCCGGGTCAACTTAGCAAACAGGACGATCATGGTAAATTTTGCGATTTCTGATGGCTGAAACTGCAGGCCGCCGATATTGATCCAGCGCTTTGCGCCATTGACCGACTGACCGAACAGAAGCACAGACAGCAGCAGCGCAATACTGATACCGTACAGCACCCACGCCCAGCGCAGCCAGAATTCCGGGGGGATCCGGCTGAGAATCGCCATTGCGATCAGTCCGATCACGGCGCACAGGCCCTGCTTTTGCAGGTAGCGTGTGGATTGGGTATAACCGGTATCGTACTCACTTTGCGCAGAACTGGCTGAGTAGAGCATAACAAGGCCAATGACCAACAAGGTCAGCAGTAGCAGCAAAAATACAAGGTCAACACCTTCTCCCGTCTGTCTTTTTATCAGACGGCGGTTCTCTTTGGCATTCAGAGGATTCTGCAATGCCATAACTCCTTCTTAGATAATGTGACCCCTTACGCCGATCCAAGCGATCACGCACATTAAAACGGTGATCCCGGTGAACACCAGGCAGATCTTCTCTTCCTTCCAGCCGCACATCTCAAAATGATGGTGAATGGGAGACATTTTGAACAAACGCTTGCCGTGGGTCAGTTTAAAATAACCCACCTGCAGGATCACCGAAAGGGTCTCCACGATATACACAAGGCCAATCAGCAGCAGCACCACAGGCATATCCAGCGCAAAGGCCATTCCGCAGACAATACCGCCTAAAAACAGCGAGCCGGTATCTCCCATAAACACCTTTGCCGGATGCCAGTTATAAAACAGGTAAGCAATCAAGCCGCCTGCCAGCGCTGCCGGCAACAAGGCCAAGTCGAATCTTTGTCTGGCCACCGCCACCGCAGCAAAAAATGCCATCACCGGTACAGTTACACTGCCGCACAGGCCGTCTACGCCATCGGTCAGGTTTACCGCATTGACGCAACCCACCATCACGAACATGGCAAAGAAAATATACAACATAGGGTGGACCGGAATTGGCGTTTCCACAAAGGGGATGTAAATATTCTTTGTCAGACTGCCTTCCAAAAGCAGCAGGTAAAGGTACAGCGCAGACACCGCCATCTGCAGCATCGCCTTCTGCAATGCCGTCAGGCCCAGATTCCGCTTAAATTTCAGTTTGAAAAAGTCATCTAAAAATCCCACCAGGCCAAAGCACAGGCCCAGACCCAGTACATAGAAAACCGTTTTGCTCTGTATGGAAGGAATCTGAATCAGCAGGCAAATAACCAGCGATGCAATAAACATCAATCCGCCCATCATAGGCGTGCCGGCCTTACTGTTATGCCAGGTAGGTCCGATCTGGCGAATGGACTGGCCGGCCTTCAACGCCCGGAGCAGCGGCAGCAGAAAATAGCCGATAACGCCCGTCAGCGCTGCGGATACCAGCACTGTTATGCAAACTCTTGTCATAGTTTGTCCTCCGTGGTTACTTGGTTTCTTCCAGGAACATATCCAGCACCTGCTTCATTCGCATACCGGCGCTGCCCTTAAAAAGGATCGTATCCCCGGGTTTGGCCAGCAGCTTCAACGCCTCCACCAATTTTTCCCGATCGGTAAAGGCTCTTGCGCTATTTTGTGACATACCGCCGGTAATCGCGCCATAGAGCATGCGCTGGCTGGTCGGACCGTAGGCAAGGAGCAGATCTGCATTCTTGGCCGCTACCCGGCCGATCTTATAATGCTCCGCATCGGCGCACACACCCAGCTCCAGCATGTCTCCCAGCACCGCCATACGACGGCCGGTACGACTACCCAGCACTGCCAGCGCAGCGGCCATAGACTCCGGACCTGCATTATAGCAATCCTGAATAATGGTAAAGCCGTTCTTATCATAAATCTCCTGCCGACCTGCCATATTTCGGAAGCCGGCAAGGCTTTCCCGGATTTTTTCAGGCTTTACCTGCAGCTCCAGACCCACCGCAATAGCAGCCAGAGCATCAGGCACATAATGCTCGCCCTCTAAAGGCAGCATTACCGAAAAATCCTTGACTCGGAAATTAAGCTGACCATCTTTGGGGGTCACCTCTGTACCCAGCACATCGCACTCGGGATTCTGCACGCCGAAATATACGGTATGCTTGCCCAAGGTCCCCCGCAGATTCCACAACAGGCCGTTATCTCCGTTAAAGATCACGGTACTGTCGGATACCATACCCTCGAGGATCTCCAGCTTGGCCCGCAAAATGCCCTCAATAGAGCCTAAATGCTCCACATGGACAGTACCGATATTGGTGATGACCGCAAGGTCGGGCCGGGCAATGGAAGTCAGGTAAGAAATTTCACCGAAATGGTTCATACCCATTTCCAGTACGGCGATTTCCGTATCCTCCGGAATGCTCAAAATGGCCATGGGCATACCGATATCGTTATTGTGATTCTCTGGGGTCTTGGCCACACGATAGGTAGTGCCCAGGACGCAGGCTACCATCTCCTTGGTGGTACTTTTGCCCACAGAGCCGGTGATGCCCACCACTTTGATGCCCAACCGCTGCCGTTCGCCACGGGCGATTTCACCCAGCGCCACACGGGTGTCTTCCACCACGATGGCCGGGTAATCCCCGTCGCAATGGGTGCAAAGCACCGCTGCTGCGCCCTTTTCCAGGGCCGCGGGGATGAAATCGTGACCGTCCCGGACGCCCTGCAGAGCAACAAACAGCTGCCCCTGCTCCAGCTTACGGCTGTCGTTATTGGCGCCGAAGAAGGTAATATCTTTATATTTGGAATCGATCTTGCCGCCGCACCAAAGGGCGGCTTGCTCTAAGGTTATTTTACCCATTATCCGTTCCTCATTTCCTCCAGATATGCAGCCACCACCTCGCGCTCGTCCAGATGGTGTTTGACACCGCATATCTCCTGGTAGGTTTCATGGCCTTTTCCTGCCAGTACTATTATATCATTCTTTTTGGCAATGTCCATAGCGTGATGGATAGCTTTTGGGCGATTTACCAAAACTTCATAGTTATTTTTTGCCGAATCTACCCCTTTCAGGATATCCTGGATGATTTTTTCAGGATCTTCCGTACGGGGATTATCAGAGGTGATGATGGCATAGTCGGCAAGCTCTACACCGATCCTGCCCATAATAGGCCGCTTGACCGGATCCCGGTCACCACCGCAGCCAAACACTGCAATGAGCCGACCCTTGCAGTAGCCCTTGACAGAGGATAGAACATTTTCCAATCCGTCGGGTGTGTGCGCATAGTCAATGAGGATCGTATAATCCTTGCCGGGGGTTGGGACCACCTCTACCCTGCCCTTGACGCCTTTGGCCGTTTGCAGCGCAGCGGCTGCATCAGGCAGTAAATGCCCAGCTCAATTGCGCAGCCAAGGGCGGTCAGCGCGTTATACACAGAGAATTTGCCGGGGATAGGCAGGCCCACAGGAATGCGTTGGCCACCGTACACCGCCGTAAAGGACACGCCATCGGCGTGGAGCTCCAGATCCTCCGCCTGCAACCGGCCGCCGCCTTTAACAGATGTGGTCAGCATATCGCAAGCGGCGTTTTCCGCAATCCTGTCAAACCATTCATCGTCGCAGTTGCAAACTGCCTTTTGGCAGCGGCGGAAGAGTTCTGCCTTGGTATCGCAGTAGGACTCCATAGTCTTGTGGAAATCCAAATGATCCTCAGTCAGGTTGGTAAAGGCCGCCACGGCATAGCGCAGGCCAGCCACTCTGTCCAGCGCGATGGCGTGGGAGGATACCTCCATAACCACATAGCCGCAGCCTGCATCCCGCATCCGGGCCAGCAATTCCTGCAAATCAAAGCTTTCCGGGGTGGTGCGGTCACCGGGAACGGGAAGATCGCCGATCATATTGCCCATCGTGCCCACAAGGCCCACCTTAGCGCCGCGCACTTGCTCCAAAATATGCTTCAAAAGCAAGGTAGAAGAGGTCTTGCCGTTGGTACCGGTAATACCCACCAGCGGCATAGAATCCACAGGGTGGTCAAAGAAATTGCCACCGATCTGGGCCAAGGCCAGACGGTCAGAGGCCACCTGCACATAGGGCACAGACTCCGGCTGCGGCTGGGCGGTTACCACCACCGCCGCGCCCTTTTCCAGCGCCATAGGGATATACTTGTTGCCATCGGTTGCAAAGCCGTTGATGGCCACAAACAGACAGCCGGCGGTCACCTTTCGGGAGTCATAGACCACCGCCGGGATCTCCATATCCATAGACACATTGGTCTTGATCACATCCACATGATTCAGCAATTGCTTTAGTTTCATAACGCACTCCTAATCCGCCGCCTTGATATCGGCAAACTCCAGTTTTATCGTGGTTCCCACGGGAACCTGTGTATCTTTTGCGTAAGCTTGGGCAGTGACCACAGCATCCATAGCATCGTTACCGGTCACCAAAATATACAGCCCCAGAAGACCTGCCGCGTCGCTGGCCTGCTGGCGGGTCATACCGGTAAAATCCGGGACGGTCACAAGTCGAGTATCCGGTTCTTCGCCAAGGTACAAAAGCACCTGACTGTTTCCGGGTACCACATTCCCCGGCGCGGGGATCTGGGCGGTTACCGTATCGCCTGCGCCAACGGTTTCGGCGGTGATCCCCAATGCTTTAAGCTGTTTTTTTGCCTCTTCCAGAGTAAGTCCGGAATAATCCTCAATAGTCACTGCGCGGCCTGCTGCATCTTCTTCCGTATAGTTTCGTTTCACTTCCAGATAGGGCAGAATATCCGCCATCACCGCGCCTACGGTAGGCGCAGCCATCACACCGCCGGAAATATAGATGCCCGTGGTCCGGGAGGGGGTGTCCAACGCCACAAGTACAATATACTCCGGATCGTCCATTGGCGCAACCCCTACGAAGGAAACAATTTTATCCTGCACCCGCTGGCCGTTCTCATCAAAGATATCAATCTTCTCGCTGGTGCCGGTTTTTCCGCCGATGGCAAAGCCGGCAACCTGGGCATTTTTGGCCGTCCCCTCTTCCACCACCGATTGCATCAGTGTGCGCATGGTCTTGGAGGTTTCTTCCTTGATGACCTGCCGCAGCACCGTTGGCTCTTGTTTTAAAACTGTGTTGCCGTCAGCATCCATCACTTCCGACACGATATATGGCTCTAACAGGTATCCGCCGTTGACCACTGCCGCGATCCCTCTTACCAGCTGCAAAGGGGTCAGCTTGAAGGTCTGGCCAAAAGAGCCGGATGTCAGGGAGGCCGTGCCCCATTTATCTGTATTGGTTACCAGTTCTTTAGAGAAGAACACACCCTTACTCTCACCGGTCAAATCCAAGCCGGTTTTTTCCAGAATGCCAAAATTCTTTACATATTCATAAAACCGCTGGCCGCCCAACTTCAGGGCAATATGGGCGAACGCCAAATTGCAGGAATTCTGCAATGCCTGGGGTGTTTTTTGCGCGCCGTGGCCGGTGGACCGCCAGCAATGCAACAGTTGGGACCGGCCGGGGATCTGCTCCGCGCCACGGCAATAAAAATCATTTTCCAGTGTGATCGCGCCGCAATCCAGCGCCGCCGCCATGGTCATCACCTTAAAGGTCGAGCCCGGCTCATAGCCGTCGGAGATGCACCGGTTCCGCCACTGTTTCAAAAGGGCCTCATTCAATGCCTCTTTGTAAGTTTTCTGTCCGTCCAGGAATGCTTGCGACCCTTCCGGCTGCAAGAGATATTCGTTACGGAGCTTTTCCAGTTTATCGGCAGTCCAAGAGTCCTGCACCTCCAGATAATTGTTGGGGTCGTAGCTGCCCAAGGTCGCCATTGCCAATATTTCACCGGTCTTGACATTCATTACCATGCCAAAGGCCCCGTTTTGCACATCGTACCGGGCAATGGCCGCCTCCATCTGCTTTTCCAGACACGCCTGCACCGTCATATCCAAGGTGAGCACCACGCTGTCTCCCGGCCGGGAGGCGGTGTAATTTTCATAGGAATAGGGCATATCCATTTCGTTATTGCCCTTAGTGGTAATAACCTTGCCGGCTGTACCCTCCAGATAGCTGTTATAGGCCGCCTCCACGCCCTCAGAGCCGGTATTGGAGGCATTGGTAAAACCAATCACCTGAGCCGCCAAGCTGCCGTAGGGATAGTATCGCTGGGAATTGGGCTCTATGTGGATACCTGAGATCCCCTGCTCATTGATATAGCTGCGGATCAAACCCGCCGTTTCTTCATTTATGCGGGCCGCAATCTGCTTGTACCGCATTTTGGTATCTTTCGCCTGTTGGGCGATCCAGCCGGGGTCCAACTCCAGAATCTGCCCCAGTTTTTCCGAAATGGCGGCAATGTCCGCCTTGGACTGCTTGAGTTCGTGGGGGTCTAAATAGACATTCTCCACACTTTGTGAGCAGGCCAGAATGTTCATATTCCGGTCGTAGATCAAACCCCGGTCCGCGGTGACCCGGGTGGTGCGGGTCTGATTCCGCAGGGCGAGCCGGGCGTAATAGTCATAGTCTCTGACCATTAAGCCGAACAGCTGCACCGCAATGGGTATAAACGCAAGGATCCCCAGCAGCAATGATACGATTTTGATCCGCCTGTGCTGGCCGGAATCCATCCGGATGCGGTTATACTCCCGCGGTCTTTCCCTTTTTGCCATAACACCCCGACCTTTCTGAAAAATGGGCAGCAAGGGAATCCCTCGCCGCCCATCGCAGCCTTATTCAAGTGTATTGGCAAAGAGGTCTTTTATGCAAAAAGTCCTGTTAGAAATGTTCCGATCCGATTCCAGAGGGTAATCTCTGTTTGGGTCTGCGCCGGCTCTACCGTAATGGTGGTGCGGGCGGCATTCTCTGCGGGAATCATTCCCAATGCCAGAGCGGTTTTTTCCACCGCCTCCAGATCGCAGGAAGCAGCGTATTCCGCTTCCAGCTGACTGTTGCGGATCTCAAGCCGCTGGACATATTCCTCCATAACGGCGCTCTTTTCCTGCTCTACACGCAGCTGGCTGACGCCAACGGCCATCATCAGCATCATAGCGGTGGCCACTACGATTCCAAGGAGAGCCACCGGATCTACACAGATCCGCTGCACCTTGCGCTTCTTCGCCACCGGCAGAGGTCGGAAATAGGTGGAAACGGCAGGCATCACGCGGCGAGCCGTGCTATCCGGAGTATAATACTGGACATACTGTACATCTACGCGCTGTGCCATACTTTTTGTTCCCTTCCTTTATATTTTTTCACACACCCGCAGTTTCGCGCTACGGGAACGGGGATTGACTTCCAGCTCTTCCTCGGTCGCCACAATGGGCTTGCGGCTTATCAGCTTTACCTGCGGTTTTTTTCCACAGACGCATACAGGGAAATTGGGCGGACAGGTGCAGCCCTTGGCTGCCTCTGCCATTGCATTTTTTACAATCCGGTCTTCCAAAGAATGGAAGGTGATTACCGCCAGCCGTCCGCCGGGATTCAGCAGCGGGATTGCTGCCTCCATGGCCCGCTCCACAGAGCCAAGCTCATCGTTGACCGCGATGCGGATGGCCTGAAAGCTTCGCTTTGCCGGGTGCTGCTTTTCCCGCAGCGCCTGGGGTGGCATCGCCGAGCGGATGATGTCCACCAGCTCCAAGGTGGTATCAATTGTTTTTTCTTCTCTGTATCTACAGATCGCGCCTGCGATGCGGGGCGCGTAGCGCTCCTCACCGTAATCGAAAAGAATTCGCTTTAATTCTTCCTGGCTCCAGGTGTTCACAACGGCATGGGCCGTCAGGCTGTCCTGACTGTTCATCCGCATATCCAGCGGCGCATCGGCCATATAGGAAAATCCGCGGGCGCCGTCATCCAACTGAGGAGAGGACACGCCAAGATCCAACAGTATTCCATCCACACCGGGAAGTCCCAAATCCTTGACCACCTGGGCCATTTCGCAGAAATTGGAATGGACCAAAGTTACTGTGTCTTTGTAAGGCTCCAATCGCTCCCCTGCTGCCTTTAACGCAACCGGGTCCCGGTCAATGCCGATCAGTCTGCCGGTGGTGAGGCGCTTTGCGATCTGGCTGGAATGGCCAGCGCCGCCCAATGTGCCGTCCAGGTAGATACCGTCGGGTTTGACGGCAAGTCCCTCTAAGCATTCCTCCAACAGCACAGACACATGATGGAATTCGCTCATAGACCGATTTCCTCCATAGATGCCAGCAGCTTTTCAGGAGAAAGATTCTGCTCTTCAAAGGCCTTAAATTCTGCTGCGTCCCAGATCTCAGCCTGTCCTGCCCGGCCAACGATCATAACCTCTCTGCCGATTCCGGCGTATTCCAAGAGGAACTGGGTCAGGCCAAAGCGGAACTGCTTATCGGGGGTGCACTGAGTGGCATTCATAAAGATCAAGCTGGAAGCTGCAGAGCGACGGGAAATGGGCAGGCTGTTATAGTTCTGAATCAAGGTGTCCCAATCCTGTGCGGTATAGACCGTCAGACACCGGTGACCGCAGTTGACGCCCAAGGTCACATAGAAATCTTCACCCAGTTCTGCACTGAGCTTGGCCGGAACGAAGAGTCGGTTCTTCTCATCCAACTTTGCAGGGTATTTACCGATCATTTGCGGTCACCTCCTTCCCTTTTACTCCACTTTACTACATTTTTGCTCCCTTTTACTCATAGTATAAACGAGAGTTTTTCAAAAATCAACACTTTTCTTTTATTTTTTTCAATTTTTTCTGCAAAAATACCCTGATTTTGCAATTTTAGAACGCTTGTTCTATAAAAATGCAGATGAACAGATATCCCGTCTGTTCATCTGCTATATTTGCGCTTTGTGTTACTGAAAAATCAGATTTCCCTCTTCTAATCTCGCCTTGATCCGCACCGGCTTTTTGACGCATTTCAACAAATGCACCGCCAACGGTCCTTCCACCTGTTCCTGCACCAGACGGCGGGCCTGCCGGGCGCCACCCTGCTGCCGGCATTTTTTGCCCAACTCCTCCGCCAATTCCTCCGGAAAAATCAGCTGCACGCCCCCGGCGGCTGCCCGATTCTGCAAGCGGCTGAGATATTTCTGCACGATACCGGTCATTGCCTGCTGTTCCAAAGGAGTAAACGGCACGATTGCATCCAGCCGCCCCAAAAACTCCGGTGTAAAATGTTGCCGCACCGCTTCCATACACTGTCCCTCCCGGCCGGCAGGTTGGAATCCCAGACCGTCACCCCGTACATTGCCACCTAAATTAGAAGTCATCACCACGATGGCATTACGGAAACTGACCCGACGGCCGGTGGAATCCGTCAGCACACCCTCTTCCATAATCTGCAGCAGAATTCCCGTCACATCCGGGTGAGCCTTTTCCAATTCATCCAGAAGCACCAGGCAATAGGGCCTGCGGCGAACCGCCTCGGTCAGCTTACCGCCCTCCTCGTAGCCCACATAGCCGGGAGGCGCGCCGATGAGCCGGGCCACGGCGTGTTTTTCCATAAACTCTGTCATATCCAATCGGATCATGGCGTCCTTGCTGCCGTATAGCTCCCGGGCCAAAGCCCGGCACAGTTCTGTTTTGCCCACCCCGGTTGGCCCTGTCAGTAACAGACAGGCTGCCGGCCGGTCTTCTTCCCGGATACTGCTAAGACCCCGGCGGACACACTCGGCCACCTGCGTTACCGCCTTTTGCTGACCGATCACCTGCTTTTCCAATATGGTTTCCAGCTGCAGCAGCCGTTCCCGCCGGTTGGCTGTCAATCGCCCTACCGGGATTCCCGTCCGGGCCGACACCGCCCAGGCAATGTCGGCCGGTGTAACGGTTTTGCTATGGCGGCTGCCACTACTCCGGGCAGCAAGGCTTTGCATCTTATCCCGCAAAAGAGCGGCTTTTTCATAGCGACTCTCCCGGATTGCCTCCTGCAGTTCCTCTTCCAGCTCCTGTCGCTGGCTACTGCCGTTATATAGCTCCTCCATACGGGCGTGCGCCGCGCCCTCATCCAAAAGGTCAATAGCCTTATCCGGCAGATACAGGTCCGGCAAATACCGCACAGAAAGCCGCAGTGCCTCCTGCACAGCCTCCTCGGTAATGCGGATATGGTGGTGGCGCTCAAGGCCTGGCTTCAAACCGTGGAGGATGGCCAGGGTAGCCTCACGATCCGGCTCTTCCACCATCACCGGCCGAAACCGTCTGTCCAAGGCCGGGTCCTTTTCGATAAATTTTTTATATTCGTCCAGGGTAGTGGCACCCAGCATTTGCAGTTCTCCCCTGCCCAATGCAGGCTTGAAAATATTGGCAGCATCAATCGCGCCCTCTGCCGCACCTGCGCCTACAATGGTATGCATCTCATCCACAAAGAGAATCACATCCCCGGCCCGGCGAATCTCCGTCAGCACATCCCGAAGCCGTTCTTCAAACTCGCCCCGGTATTTGGTGCCTGCCACCAGATTGGCCATATTCAGGCTGTAAAGCCGTTTGTTTTTCAGCTGCGGCGGCACATTCCCCGCCGCCATCCGCTGGGCAAGGCCCTCGGCTATGGCCGTCTTGCCCACACCCGGCTCACCTACCAGTGCCGGGTTGTTCTTATTCTTCCGGCACAGGATCCCGATCACCGTATTGATCTCCTGCTCCCGGCCGATCACAGGCTCCATGGTGGATGCTTTCATAATCAGATCTTCGCTGAACTGTTCCAGCAGCTTCGTTGTAACCGCCTCCTTCTGCTTATTATCCATTTCCCGCTGATAACGGATCGTTTCCACAGTTCTGTTAAACAAGCTCTCCGTATCCACGCCGCTTAAGATCAATAGCTCCTTTGCGGCAGTTCTGTCCTGCCGTAACATCGACAGTAACACATGTACCGGCTCTACCCGGCTGCTCTTTTGATAATCCGCTTCCCGGCCGGCCTCCCGCAGAATCCGCCGCATTTGCCCGGAATACCCTTGGGGTAAGGGCAAACCGGGCGTGCCGACGCCGTACAGCACTCCTGCGATCTGCGCTGCCCGATCCGACTCCACCCCCGCCCAACGGAGCAGTTCCCCTGTGGAATCCGGTTGCCTGGCCATAGCCATCAGCAGGTGCGCGCTGCCTACATAGCCATGGCCAAAATCCCTGGCAATATGGGCAGCAGACAGTAAAATTTTTTGTGTTTGTGGAGTGAAACGCATAAGTACCTCCTGCTTTTGAAAGATTCTTTCCGCAGAAAGCCAAAAATATACGGCATATTTTCAAAAAAGTGATTGCATTTTGAAAAATCCGTGCTAAAATATATTTGCATTCCATTGATGAATGGAATATCATACACTACATATTGGAGGTTAGATCATGGCTTACAAAATCACTGATGCTTGCGTTAAGTGTGGCGCCTGCGCCGATAACTGCCCCGTAGAGGCTATCTCTGAGGGCGACGAAGCTTACGTCATCGACGCTGACGTTTGTGTTGATTGCGGCACCTGCGCCGACAATTGCCCCACCGAAGCAATCGTAGAAGGCTGATTCTCCGATTTTGCTGTCAGCCTGCGTGTCTGTGCACGCAGGCTGATTTTTTCTTATAGGAGGTGACGGACAGATGGAACAACTGCACAATGGATTCACCTTGCAGCTGTGTGAGGGCGCGTTCCCTTTAAGCACCGATTCCATAGCGCTCAGTGGCTTTGTGCGCCTACCCAAGCAGGCTAAGGTTCTGGATTTGGGCGCAGGCTGCGGAACTCTGGGCCTTTTGCTGTGCGCCGGTGATGCCAATTGCGCCGTGACCGGTGTAGAGATCGACGAAAAGACCCATCAAACGGCTCTGGAAAATATTGCCGCCAACAAGCTTGCCGACCGTCTTACCAGTATATGCGCGGACATCCGCGCTGTCCCCTCTTTTTTATCCCCCGGCAGCTTTCATTGCTGCGTTTCCAATCCCCCCTATTTTTCTGCCCGGCAGGAAAGCGCCAATTCCTCGGCGCGACACGAAACATTATGCGCTTTGGAGGATCTGTTTGCCGCTGCGGCATGGGCGGTGCGATACGGCGGCGACTTTTATTTGGTCCACAAACCGGACAGACTTTCGGAGCTTTGCGTCTGCGCCACTAAGCACAAATTAGAACCTAAGCGGTTACTACTATTGCGTCACCGTCCCGGCGACCCCATTAGCCTTGTGTTGCTGCAATGCCGCAAGGGCGCAAAGCCCGGTCTTATTATTGAGGAAGAATGTCTGCAGGATGCGCAAGGCGCACCCACGGAATATTATCGCAGACTTTACCATATTTAGGAGGTTGCATTATGCCCGGAATGTTATATCTGGTCCCCACCCCTATCGGCAATCTGTCGGACATCTCCGTCCGCTGCCGGGAAACCTTGGAGCAAGCAGATTTTATTGCTGCAGAAGATACCCGGGTGAGTCTGAAGCTGTTGAACCATTTGGGTATTAAAAAAAGCCTCGTGAGCTACTATGAGCACAACAAGGCATTTAAAGGCAATGTGATTGTGGACAGGATTCTGGCCGGTGAGACCTGCGCGCTGGTATCCGACGCCGGCAGCCCTGCCATCTCCGATCCCGGCGAGGATCTGGTGAAGCAATGCGCGGAAGCGGGTATCACCGTCTGCGCCATTCCCGGTCCCTGCGCCGCTATTACTGCATTGAGCATCTCCGGTCAAGCCACCGGCAGATTTACCTTTGAGGGTTTTCTGTCCACGGCAAAAAAGAGCCGCCGGGAGCATTTGGAATCTCTTCTGAATGAGCAGCGGACCATGATCTTCTACGAAGCGCCTCACAAGCTGCTGACCACTTTAGAGGATATGGCTGCCGCCTTCGGCCCGGACCGGCCCATTAGTCTGTGCCGGGAGCTGACCAAGCTCCACGAAGAGGTCATTCGCACCACGCTGGGCGGCGCGGTGGATTTGTACACCCAACAGCCGCCTAAGGGAGAATTTGTGTTGGTATTGGCCGGCGCAGAGCCCAAGGTGCAGGAAGCTGCCACCCCGGAAGATGCCGCAAAACGGGTTGCCGCCTTGATGGAGGGCGGTATGAGCCGTAAAGATGCGATTAAGCAGGCCGCCCAGGAGCTGAATCTTCCCAAAAATGTGGTTTACGATGCCGCATTGGAAATCTGAAATAACCCTCCCGGATGCCGCATAGGCTTGATCCGGGAGGGATTTTTATGGTTATGAGCATTCTTTGGACGGGTATGGTGGCCATATCTTTGATCGCGGCAGCAGCGCTGGGTAACGGTTCTGCCCTGTCTGCCGCCGTGCCAAAAGGGGCCCAGGCAGGAATCACCCTGGCTCTGTCCATTGCCGGGTCCATTTGCCTGTGGACAGGGGTGGGCAAGCTTTTGGAGCACGCCGGTATCACAGGCAAGTTATCCAAGCTGCTGCGGCCTGTATTGGGTCGGATCTTCCCCTCCGTCAAGACAGATAAGAAGCTGGAAAACTATCTCAGCGCCAATGTGTGCGCCAACTTTTTAGGTTTGGGGAATGCCGCCACGCCAATGGGAATTCAGGCCGCGCAACGGCTGGCGCAGGGGCAAAACGGCAGGGCAAGCGACGAATTATGCAAACTTATCGTGTTAAACACCGCATCCATTCAGCTGATCCCAGCCAATGTGGCCGCCGTACGGGCCGGATTGGGCTGCGCCTCCCCTTTTGACATTCTGCCAGCGGTATGGATCACCAGCCTTTGCTCGGCAGGTTTGGGTGTCACCGCCGCGTGGTTACTGGGAAAGGTGTGGCGAAAATGACCGATTACATTGTGCCTGTTTTGCTTTTGGCAGCATCCCTTTTTGCCCTTCGCAAACAGGAAAACAGTTACGATCTGCTTCTGGACGGGGCGGCGGATGGCTTAAAACTGCTCATTACCCTTGTGCCCACATTGGTGCTTTTATTGACAGCGGTGACCATGCTGCGGGCCTCCGGGGCAATGGAGGCCATCAGCGCATTTTTAGCGCCGGCATTCCGGTTTGTGGGAATCCCCCCGGAAACGGCGATGCTGGTACTGATCCGCCCTATCAGCGGCAGCGCTGCATTGGCGGTGGGCGCGGAGCTGATGGCAGAACACGGGGTAGATTCTCTGGTGGGGCGGACCGCTGCGGTGATGCTGGGGTCAACGGAGACCACCTTTTATACAATCAGTGTTTATTTTGGCGGGGCCGGTATCAAAAAGACCCGGTACACCCTGCCGGCGGCATTGTTTGCCGATTTTGTAGGGTTCTTTATGGCATCTATGACGGTGCGCTTACTAATGTAAAAAGCCCACTGCCGAAGCAGTGGGCTTTAATTGTTAGGAATTATTCCTCGTCTTCGTCCTCATCATCGAAGGTGAATTCCAGAGTCTCGCCGCAGTTATCACAGATGATGCTGCCCTCTTCCAGGGTGTCCTCATCGAAAGCGATCACATTGCCGCAGACACACTTCACCTCGTAGATGGTGGTATCCTCGTCGCCGTAGTCGAAGCCTTCGTCCTCAAAGTCGTCTTCGTCGTCATAATCGTCGAAGTCGTCTTCGTCGTAATCGTCGTAGTCCTCGTCCTCGTCGTCGAGAATGTAATCCTCGATGGCGTCCAGATCTTCTTCGATCTCATCCAGCTCGTCGGAGATGGCGATGGTGGTGGATTCCACATCGGTCAGCTTCCGGGTCACATCGCCCAGCAGGTCCACGATGGAGGCAATCAGCTTGCCCTCGGCCTTCTCTGTATCCAGATTCAGACCGTCCATCAAACCCTTCAGGTAAGCGGACTTCTCAGTAATATTCATAACGATTCTCCTTTAATAGGATTGTGAAAAATTAAGCCTTGGAGCGGCCCAGGTACTCGCCGGTACGGGTGTCAATCTGGATCTTGTCGCCCTCGTTGATGAACAGGGGCACCTTCACCTCAGCGCCGGTCTCCAGAGTTGCGGGCTTCAGAGTGTTGGTAGCGGTGTTGCCGGCAAAACCAGGCTCGGTAGAAGTAACTACCAAGTCAGCAAAGTTGGGAACTTCCACACCGAAAACATTGCCCTTGTAGCTCATAATGGTGCAGACATCCTGCTCCTTGACAAAAGCAAAGGAATCATCCAGAGCGTCCTTGTTGATGGGAACCAGTTCGTAGGTCTCATTGTCCATGAAGTAGTACAGATCGCCGTCGTTGTAGGAGTACTCCATCTTCTTTCTCTCAATGAAAGCGGTGGGGAACTTGGCAGAGGGGTTCAAGCTGGTTTCGGTCACGCCGCCGGTGATGACGTTTCTCATCTTGACGCGAACAAAAGCTGCACCCTTACCGGGCTTGACGTGCTGGAATTCGATAACCTGCATAACCTTACCGTCCAGTTCGAAGGTTACGCCGTTTCTAATGTCACCTGCAGAAATCATTTTTATATCCTCCTAAGTGTATGCCCTATTGGGCGATTTTATAAATATGTTAGCTGATATATTCTAACCGAAAATTCCCTATTTTGCAAGGGGAAAAGGGAATTTTTTCTACACAATTATCAGTTTTTTCGGACTTGCGGTAATATTTCGGCAACCATCGGCGGTAAAAACCACCACATCTTCGATCCGCACGCCGAATTTGCCGGGAAGATAGATGCCCGGTTCAGCGGAAGATACCACACCTACAGGCATCTCTGTCTCGCCACTGGGATTGCAGTTGGGGGCTTCGTGGACCTCCAGGCCAAGGCTATGGCCGTAGCCGTGGCCGAAATACTGGCCATAACCGGCATCGGTAATCACCTTACGGGCCGCTGCATCCACATCCTTGCCCTTAACACCGGCGCGAGTAACAGCGATGCCGGCAAGCTGAGCCTGCAAAACGGTATTGTAGACCTTTTCCATCTCCTCGGTCACATACCCCACCGCCACAGTGCGGGTCATATCGGAGCAATAGCCCTTATACAGGACGCCGAAGTCCATGGTGACAAAATCGCCCTCCCGGATCACCCGGTCGGTAGCCACGCCGTGGGGCAGGCTGGTATTGGGGCCGGACACCACGATAGGGTCAAAGGACAGGCCCTCGCCGCCGTTTTTATACAGGCAGTAGATCAGCTCCGCCTGCAATTCCTTTTCGGTCATACCGGCTTTGATGCGGGTGCAGACCTCGCTGAAAGCCTTGTCGGTAATGGCCTGGGCCTTTTCCATAAGGGCCAGTTCCCAATCCTCTTTCACCGCCCGGAAACCGCTGATTTGGGCATGCATAGCAACGAACCCCTTTACATTCAGCTTGGATTCATAGGTCTCCATTTCTTCAACAGTGAGATAGTGCTCCTCGTAGCCAAGAGCGGTGATGCCAAAATCTGCGATGGCTTCATTGATCAGCTTGGTATAGGGGTGCTCTCTGTCCACCATGATCACATCAAAGCCTTTAATGCCGTTCTGAGCGGCTTCGATATACCGGCTGTCGGTAAAGTAGCGGCAGCCTTTTTTGCTGACGACGGCAACGCCCTCGGCAATATCAAACTCTGCGCCGTAATGGCGGCTGTAGCGGCTGGTCAGCAACAGGCCATTGACCTGGTCATCCAGCAGGGACAAATACTTATCCAGATTTTTCATCATTCAAAACTCCTTTTTCCGGCAAAGAAGATCCATGGCAGCTCCAGAACATGCCGGGCCTTCAGCCAAAAATTATGATTATGTATTGCTTTCACCAAAATTGATCTCACGCCGCAGCAATTGGCGCCCAGCACATCTGTATATATCTGGTCGCCGGCCAGGGCGCATTGGTCCGCAGGCAGGTCGTATTTGGCCAAACATTCCCCGATACCCTTGGAGAAGGGCTTTTTTGCGTGGGTAATACAATCCAGGCCATAGGCCTTGCAGAACACCTTGACCCGATTCCGTTTACTGTTGGACACCACGCACACAGCAATATCCGATACGGTCAGTTCCCGGAGCCACCGGGCCATTTCCTCGGTGGGATCGTTGGTTGTGTAAGGGACGATGGTATTATCAAAATCCAGCATCAGAAGGGCGATCCCCTTTTCCTGGAGCATTTGGGGTGTCAGGTCAGTAACCGCCGGGGTTTTATAGGTGGGAAACAGCGGAAAATGCATATTCAAAAACCCACTTTCATAAAATACAAAAGTATTATACCACATTAGGAGGGATTTGTCTATGTTTTCCGATGTGTTTCTTGCCCAGACCCGCGAGGAAACAACGCGATCCCCTGCTGCAAAAACTGCATATATGGCCTGTCGTTTTTCACCCTATGGAAAGGGTCTTTCCAATTTGCCGCAAGCGCTGCCCGCCGGCAGTATTTTACTGCTGGATGACAGCATGTCCCCCAACGGACATGATCCACAGGTGGTGGAAACCGAATTAAGGCAGACCATAGATCGGTTGGATATTGCCGCTGTGCTGCTGGATTTTCAAGGTCAAATGCAGCAAGAAACTATGGATATGGCCCGGCATTTGGTAAACGCGCTCCCCAGCTCTGTGGCCGTTACAGAGGCATATGCAAAAGTGTTGCGGTGTCCCGTGTTTTTATCCCCAACGCCTGTCAATGCGATATTAAATGATTACATAGAACCCTGGCTGCAGCAGGGGGTATACTTGGAAATCGCGCCCATGACCACCTGCTTTACCGTCACGGAACAAGGCTGCGCTTCCCTGCCGATTCCCTTTGAGGGAGAATTACCATTATATGACGAGAGGCTGCGCAGTCATTACAAGGTGGAAGTATTCCCCGACCGGGCGGTTTTTACCCTGTGCCGCACCGGGGAGGATCTGGCAGCATTGGCGCAGGATGCAAGGCAATTAGGTATTTTGGGTGCGGTGGGACTGTATCAAGAGCTGTCACAATTATAAAATAAAACCCCGCAGACGGATGTCTGCGGGGTTATGTTGCAAATAGCAAGAGGGAGAAATTAATAGAACTTTCTCTTATTCTTACGGGCAGCTTCGGACTTCTGCTTACGCTTCAGGCTGGGGCTGACGTAATGCTCACGCTTCTTCACTTCGGCGATAACGCCCTCCTTGGCACAGCTGCGCTTGAAACGACGCAGAGCGCTCTCCAGAGATTCGTTCTCCTTAACGCGAATTTCAGACATTGTTTTCCCTCCCTCCGATGGTGTCCGGCTCTATCCTGGACACTTTCAGGGCCATATCGGCTCGACTATTATATGCTGAATTTTTACTTTTGTCAAGAAGGTTTTCAGCTTTTTGACACATTTTTAATAGGTCTGCTTATTTTACGATCAGGTTGACCAGCTTATTCTTGACCACAATGGTCTTGACAATGCTGCCGCCATTCTTCTCCAGGAAGTTTGCGATCTTCTGATCGGCCAGCACATTGGCAAGGACGGTATCGTTGTCCAGATCCGCGTCCATCACCACAGTGCCGCGCATCTTACCGTTGACCTGCACAGCGAATGTCACCTCGGTATCCTTGCACTTTTCCTCATCGTAGGTGGGCCAGGATTCATATGCAATAGTGTCATTATGACCCATAGCCTGCCAGATCTCCTCGCCAACATGGGGGGTGATACAGGAGAGCATCTTGATGAAGCCATCAGCGTAGGCTCTGGGGCAGGTGCCGTTCTTGTAGACCTCGTTGACGAAGACCATCATCTGGGCAATGGCGGTGTTGAAGCCCAGGGCCTCATAGTCGCCGGTCACCTTCTTGACGGTTTGGTGGTAGACCTTGGTCAGCTTGCCGTCATCGGTGTCGGTTAGGTTATCGGGTTCAGTAAAGAAGGTAAATACCCGGTTGATGAACTTTCTTGCGCCGGCCACAGCGGAGGTGGACCAGGGCTTGGAGACCTCCAGCGGGCCCATAAACATCTCGTAAAGACGCAGGGTGTCAGCGCCGTACTCCCGGACCACATCGCTGGGGTTGACCACAAATTCCGGGAAGCGCTTGCCCATCTTGATGCCGTTTTCGCCCAGGATCATACCCTGGTGGACCAGCTTCTTAAAAGGCTCTGCAACAGGAGACAGACCGTTATCGTACAGGAAACGAGTCCAGATACGGGAGTAGATCAAGTGGCCGACAGCATGTTCAGGTCCGCCAATGTACAGGTCAACAGGCAGCCAGTGCTCCAGCAGCTTGGGATCACAGAACGCGTTCTCGTTCTTTGGATCGATATAGCGCATAAAGTACCAGGAAGAACCGGCAGAACCGGGCATGGTAGAGGTCTCGCGCAGGCCCTTGATACCGTTCTGGTCGTACTGCTTCCATTCGGTGGCGTTCTCCAAAGGTGCTTTGCCGCCCTTGCCCTTGTAATCCTCCAACTCCGGCAGAACCAGAGGCAGTTCTTCGTCGGGCAGGAAGACAGTCTCGCCGTCTTCGGTGTAGACACAGGGAACAGGCTCGCCCCAGTAACGCTGACGGGCGAAGATCCACTCACGGAAGTGGTAGTTGACCTTTCTTCTGGCAACACCCATCTTCTCCAACTTGCAGGTGATGGCCTCCTTGGCCTCTTCCACGGTCAGACCAGTGAACTCCTCGGAGTTAACGAGCTTGCAGCCCTTGCCTAAGTAGTCCTGCTTTTCAAAGGCCCGTTCGGATACATCCCGGCCTTCAATAACCTGGATCATAGGAACATTATGGGCAACGGCATACTCAAAGTCACGCTGGTCGTGGCTGGGAACTGCCATAACTGCGCCGGTGCCATAGTTGCCCAAAACAAAGTCGCCGATAAATACGGGGACTTCCTTGCCGTTAACAGGGTTGATGGCATAGATGCCCTTTAGGCAGCAGCCAGTCTTGGTCTTACTGGCATCGGTACGGTCGATTTCACTCTTCTTGGCAGCCTCGGCAATATAGGCTTCCACCTCTGCCCGGTTTTCAACCCGGTCCAAAAGGCTTGCGGTGATCTTGCCGTCGGGAGCCAATACCATAAAGGTGATGCCGTAGATGGTTTCAATACAGGTGGTATAGATGGAGAACTCGCCGCCATCTACCAGCTTGAAGTCTACCTCAACACCGGTGGACTTGCCGATCCAGTTGCGCTGGATCTCCTTGGTGGATTCGGGCCAGTCGATCTCGTTGAGACCCTCCAGCAGCTTTTCGGCAAAGGCAGGCTGGTCAATGACCCACTGCATCATCATTTTCTTCACAACAGGATAGCCGCCGCGCTCACTCTTGCCGTCAATAACCTCATCGTTGGCAAGCACAGTACCCAGCGCTTCACACCAGTTGACAGGCATTTCGATCCGCTTGGCGTAGCCTTTCTCATACAGCTTCTTGAAGATCCACTGGGTCCACTTGTAGAAATCCGGGTCAGAGGTGGCAATCACCTTGGACCAGTCATAGTCAAAGCCCAGTTCCTTCAGCTGCTTGGAGAAGGTCTCGATATTGGTCTGGGTAAAGCCGTTGGGGTGGTTGCCGGTGTCCACGGCGTACTGCTCCGCAGGCAGACCGAAAGAGTCATAGCCCATGGGGTGCAGTACATTGTAGCCCTGCATACGCTTCATGCGGGACATAATGTCCGTAGCGGTGTAGCCCTCGGGGTGACCGGCATGCAGGCCCACACCGGAGGGGTACGGGAACATATCCAGCACATAGTACTTCGGCTTGGAGAAATCCCACACATCGGTATGGAAGGTATCGTTCTCCTCCCAGTATTTTTGCCATTTGGCTTCTACATTCTGATGCTCATAAATCATAGCCGTTTTCCTTCTTTCACTCTTCTGTCACAATTTCCCGGAGATCCACCTGCTCGGCATCGGCCCACAGGCGCTCCAGAGAATAGAACTCTCTTGCTTCCTCGGTGAACACATGGACTACCACACTGCCGTAGTCCAGCAGTTCCCAGGCATTACCACGGTGGCCCTCACGGCCCAGCATAGGCTCGCCCAACCGGTCAAGGGTGAACTCCGCATAATCGCAGAGGGTCTTGACATGGGTATTGGAGGTGCCGGTGCAGATCAGAAAATAATCTGCCAGAGAGCTGACCTTGTCGATCTTCAGCAGTTTGATATCCTGCCCCTTCTTCTCATCCAAAGCTTTGGTTACTTCATAAGCAACTTCTTTTGCACTTAACATACGTCTCTTCCTCTCAAATAGCTTATACACCGGCTTGCTGCAAAAAGGCAAGGGCCTCTGCAGATTCCGGGGATATGTCCTGTTGATTCTCCTGAAGCAGCTTCAGGGTCATTTCTAACCCCAGTTTCAGCGCTTTATCCAGGTCTGTATAGGCAAGCCGACGCAATTCTTCCACCCCGGGGAAGTCCCGGTTTGGCTCCATATAATCGGCAACATACAGTATTTTTTGCAAGGTATTCATATTGGCCTTGCCGGTGGTGTGACTGGCGATGGCATCCACCACCGCTGCGTTCTCCCCAAATATACGGTCAGCAACCAAACTGCCCGTCAGAGCATGGAGGGTTTTGGGATTTTTCTGGGAAAATTCACCCAGTACAATACCATATTCCCGGCACAATGTCAATTGCAGGCAATCGTCCAGCGCTTTGGTCACATCGTGCAAGAGGCCTGCCCGGGCCGCATCGGTAGGGTCAGCGCCCCAACGCAACGCAAGCTCCGCCGCCGTATCCCGGCAGCCCAGCACATGGGCCACCCGGCTGGGTTTGAGAAGGCTCACCACCGCCTGCTCCAGCTGGTCTATTGGTAGATTGCGGTAACTGCAGGCAGTATCGTAAAGCCCGTTTTCCCGGATATAGCTGCCGATGCCCGCCGGCAGAAATGGGTCTGCGCAACGGAAGGTCATCATACGCCGCAGTTGGGTAGAGGAAATGGCAGTCACGGGGTTTTCCGCCAAATAGACCTTGGCGCCCGTTTCTTCCAATACTTTTTTCTGGGCGGCGATCTGTTCCAGTTCGCCTTTATCCCCCCGGTATAGGACGCCGATGGATGCTTTTTGCAGGATCCTTTGAGGCTCTCGCCAACTAAGGAAGGACAGGAACATATCCGTTCCCATAATCAGGACCAGTTCTTTGTCCGGGTATTGGGCCGATAGGGTTTCCACAGTTTCGTAGGTATAGCTGGCGCCGCCCCGGCGCAGCTCTATATCGCAAACCTCCATATTCTCCCCTGCCGCCAGGCGCAGCATTTCGGCTCGCTGGTCCGGTGTGGGCGAATTGGCAGGCAGCGTCTTATGAGGGGCAACACAGGATGGGATCAACAGTATTTTTTCCAACTTAAGCGCATCAGCGGCATACTTTGCCCCGCGGATATGCCCAATATGGGGTGGGTTAAAAGTTCCGCCGTAAATACCGATCCGATCCATACGATCGCCCCTTTCTGTCAGTCAGAATTCTTAAGCTGCCGCTCCCGATCCCGCTCGATGGCCTTGTCGATAGCCATTTGTCTGAAATACTCGTTGCGCTGCTCCCGCACTTTTTTGGCAGCCTGCCTACGGGCCTGCGCGCCTTTGCGGACAGGGTTTTTCTTACCAAGCGGGGTTTCCTTGCGCTTGGCTCTGCCGGTTTGGTTCCGCTCTGCCTGCAGCTTCTCGCTGAAGCGGTAAATGATGAATTTTGTGCCGATCACACCGATGCCCTCGGCGCCGGTGGCTTCACAAATGGCATCGCACACCTCTCTGGGGGTGAGCATTGCGCCCTCAAGCACCTTGCCCTTTACCAGTTCCCGGGTGGTCAGTTGATTTTCCGCTTCTGCGATCACCGCATCGGTAACGCCGCCCTTGCCCACCATCAAGGTGGTATCTATGGTGGTAGCCTGACCTCTCAGGTCAGCCCGTTCCTTACTTGTCAGCATAGCCTGCCTCCTTCAGTTTCTCGTAAAATACTTTCAAGGCATTTGCCCGGTGGGACACTTGATTCTTATCCTCCGGAGACATTTCCGCGGTGGATTTTCCCGCAGGGGGATAGTAGAAAATGGGGTCATAGCCAAAGCCATTCTCCCCCACCGGCGCGCGGAGCAGCTCGCCGTGGATCTCGCCCCGGGCCTGAATGACCTGACCCTCCGGGGTCACCATGGTGATGACGCACACGAACTGGGCCTGGCGCTGGCCGTCGGGGACATGCTCGGTGTTTTTTAGCAAAAGTTCCAATCTGCCCCAATCGTCCAAAGAATCGTCAAAGCCGTAGCGGGCAGAGTAGATACCCGGCTCACCGTTCAGCGCATCCACCGCGATGCCGGAATCGTCCGCCAGGGCGGGCAGGCCGGTGGCCTCCATCACCGCTTTGGCCTTGATGAGAGAATTCTCTTCAAAGGTGGTGCCGTTTTCCTCCACATCGATATCTACGCCCAACTCGGACTGCAGCACCAGCTCCATATCAAATTTTTCCGTAATTTTGCTGATTTCAATCAGCTTATGCTTATTTTTACTTGCTAATACGACTTTCATTTACAGCAACGCCTCCACAAAGTCCCGGGGTTCAAAGGGCATCAGATCATCTGCCTGCTCACCCACGCCCACAAATTTCACAGGGATCTGCAGACTGTCCGCCACGGCGATGACAATACCGCCTTTGGCGGTGCCATCCAGCTTGGTCAGCGCCACAGCGGTGACGCCGGCGATCTCCTTAAACTGCTTGGCCTGGATCAGGCCGTTCTGGCCGGTGGTGCCGTCCAGCACCAGCAGGACTTCCTTTGCGGCGTTGGGCAGCTCCCGTTCCACAATACGGCTGATCTTGTTCAGCTCATTCATTAAATTCTGCTTATTGTGCAGACGGCCGGCGGTATCGATAAGGATCACATCCACGCCCTTGGCTTTGGCGGACTGGATGCCGTCATAGACCACAGCTGCAGGGTCTGCGCCCTCGTGCTGCCGGACAATGCCGCAGCCGGCCCGCTGGGCCCAGATCTCCAACTGATCTGCCGCTGCCGCCCGAAAGGTATCACCGGCCACCATCAGCACATTTTTGCCCTCGTTTTTCAGCCGGGTGGCGATCTTGCCGATGGTAGTGGTCTTACCCACGCCATTGACACCGATCACCAGCACCACAGAGGGTGTCGTGGACAGATTTAAGGCAGACTCGCCCACGCTGACCATTTCCGTCAGAATTTCCTTTAGGGCCTCTTTGGCTTCCTCGGTGGTCTTAATATGCCGCTCCTTGACGGTTTTCCGCAAGCAATCGGTGGCCTTCACCGCCGTGTCAACGCCCAGATCCGCAAGGATCAGGCATTCCTCCAGCTCGTCATAGAAATCGTCATCAATCTCCGAGAAACCGGAAAACACGCTGCCCAATGTATCGGACAGGGCGGTTCTGGTCTTGGTAAGACCTGCTTTGATTTTGTCAAAAAAGCCCATAGGTTTGCTCCTTTATTCCATAATGCCCAGATAGGTTTCCATCTGGTTCAGGTCCAGACGGATCAGCTTACTGATACCCTGCTCCTGCATGGTCACACCGTACAGTACATCGGAGGCCTCCATCGTGCCGCGGCGGTGGGTGATAACAATGAACTGGGTCTTGGTACTCAAGTTCCGTAAGTAGGAAGAGAATCGCTCCACATTCCGGTCGTCCAGCGCCGCATCGATCTCGTCGAGCATACAGAACGGCGTGGGCCGGACCTTCAAAATTGCAAAGTACAGAGCGATGGCCACAAAGGCCTTTTCGCCGCCGGAGAGCAAGGTAATCGTCTTGACCTGCTTTCCGGGAGGCTGGACACGGATCTCAATGCCGCAGGTCAGCGGATTCTCCGGGTCCTCCAAAAGCAGCTGGCCCTTGCCGCCGCCAAACATTTCCTCAAAGACCTTGCCGAAATAATCGTTGATCTTGGCAAATTCCGTAACGAAGATCTCCGTCATCTGCTGGGTGATCTCCTTGATGATACCCTCCAAGTCCTTCTTAGCGCCCAGCACATCGTCCCGCTGCTCCGTCAGATAGGCGTAGCGTTCATTGATACGGGCATATTCGTCGATGGCACCAAGGTTGGGTGTGCCCAATGCGGAGATCTTCCGCTTCAGCTCGGCGATCAGCCGGGTGCCGGCAGCGACGGATTCGATCTGCGCCCGCTTTTCAACGGCAGTGCCCGGTGTCAGGCCGTAAGTCTCCCACAGCTTATCGATGGTGTTGCGTTCTTCGATCTGGGTGGTTTCCTTTTTATTCTCCAGCAGGGCGCAGGTACGCTCCATGGTGAGGATAGACTTATTCTTATCCTGAATGTCGCCCTCGGCCTTGGATTTGGCGGCCTCTACCCGGGCATACTCGCCCAAAGCATCGTTCATAGACTGGCGCACCCGGGCGATCTCGGCAGCATTCTCTTCCTGCCGCTGCTGCTGGCGAGTAATTTCCGTCTCCAGACGGCGGTTTTCCTCGCCGATGGCATCAATATCTGCCAATTTTTTGGTTTTGTCGCCCTCGGTGGCTGCCTGCAGCACCCGCAGGTCGGCGATATGGGCATTGGCGGTGGTGCGCTCGGCTTCCAGCGCCGCAGAGTCCGTACGCAGGGCATTGATCTGATCTGTCACCGTTGCCACGGCCTGATCCGCCTCAGACTGCACACCCTCCAAAGAAAGGATCTGCTGACGGGTCTCGGACAGTTGATTGGTCAAAAGGGTGATTTGCGCCTGTACCGCAGCGCGCTGTTCCCGGTCGGCGGTATTCCGCTTTTGCAGGCTTTCCAGCTCCCGGTTTGCGCCCTCTGCCGCTTCGCAGATGGCCTGCAGCCAGATCTCCCGCTGGCGCACCAGACCCTCCTGGGTCAGCGCCTGCTTTTCTGCCTCCTGCAGCTGCTCTTTGGCAGTATTCAGCTGGAATTCCACCTGGTCCGCCGCCCGGCGGGCCTCCTGGAATTCGGTTTCAATGCCGTCCAGCTTTTCTTTTAATTCTTTCTCCCGGGCGGTGAGCTTATCCAGCTCATTAGCCCGGCTGAGGATACCGGCTTCCTTGTTTACAGAGCCGCCGGTCATAGAGCCGCCGGCGTTCATAACCTGTCCGTCCAGGGTGACGATCTTGAAGCGGTTGCCGTACTGCTTGGCCATTGCGATGGCAGAATCAATATTCTCCGTCACCACGATTCTGCCCAGCAGATCCTCGATCACACCGGAATAGCGCGGCTCAAATGTTACCAGTTCAGAGGCGATACCCACATAGCCACGGCAGTTTTCCACGCCCTTTTCCTGCAGTTTTCTGCCCCGCACAGCAGACATAGGCAGGACCGTGGTACGGCCGCCGCCGGTGCGTTTTAGGTAGTTCAGTACGGCCTTGCCGTCCTGCTCGTTATCCACAACGATCTGCTGCAGGGCGCCGCCCAAGGCGATCTCGACGGCCACGGTATAGTCATCCTCTGTGCGGATCAGCTGAGAAACAGGGCCGTGAATATTCCGCAGGCCGCCCCGCTTTGCCTCTTGCATAACGGCGCGAACGGATTTCTGGTAGCCTTCAAAGTCCTTCTCCATTGCCCGGAACACGCCCACCTTGGCGGAGATACTCTCCATCTGGCTGTGGAGATTTTGTACCTGCTGGCCAAGCTCGTCCCGGCGCTTGGCCCGGGATTGCTGCCGCAGGGTATAGCCGGCAATGGCATTTTGATTGGCGGTGACTTCCTCCTGGGCTGCTTTCAGCGCCTTACGGACTTCCTGCAGCTCGGATTCGGCCTGCTGCTGACGCTCCGCGCCGGACTGCATATCCTTGTGTAGCTGCTCGATCCGCTGGACACTTTCGGCCATACCGGCTTCCAGCGCCTTAGCGTCTGCCTCTTTGGCCGCAACTTCGCCGGTGAGGCTCACTTCCCGGGTACGCAATTCCATAAACTGCCGGGTTAGGCCCTGTGCATCGGCGGACATTGCCAAAAGCTTGGCTTGCAGCTTATCCAGCTGCTCGGCCTTTTGGGTGATGATGTCTTCGATTTCTGCAACGCGGGCATTGGCCTGCTCCAACTGGACGGTAATGCCACTGCTGCGGTCCTCCTGTCCCTGCAGGTCCTCCCGGCTGCGGCGGATATTCTCTTCGTTATGGGCGATACTGCTGCGCAGGATGGCGATCTGGCCTTCGATCTGCTGATGGGTACCCTCCAGCATAGAAATCTGATCCCGCAGGGTATCCACCGCGCCGTTCTGATGGCGCAGCTGGGCTGCCATCTGCTCGGTGGAAATATAGAGCTTGTCCAGCTCCTCGTGGGCCTGCTGCAGCACAAAGGCCGCGGAGGTATGGTCCTCCTCCGCCTTCTTGGCATCGGCAGACAGTTTTTCCAGCTTATCCAGCCATACCGCCACTTCCACGCCCTGCAGTTCCTCCCGCAGCGCCAGATACTTGGTGGCCTTTTCGGACTGGACGCGCAAAGGCTCCAGCTGCAGCTCCAGTTCGGAGACCTTATCGCCGATACGCATCAGGTTATCTTCCGTATGGGCAAGCTTCCGCTCGGTCTCCTCCTTGCGGTGGCGGTACTTGGAGATACCGGCTGCCTCCTCAAAGATCTCCCGGCGGTCTGCACTCTTCAGGGACAGAATTTCATCGATTCTGCCCTGGCCGATATTGGAATAGCCCTCCCGGCCCAGGCCGGTGTCCATAAACATCTCGTTGATGTCGCGGAGTCTGGCGGATTGCCTGTTGATATAGTATTCACTATCACCGCTGCGGTAATACCGGCGGGTGATCATCACCTCGTCGGAATCGTAGGGCAACGCACGGTCAGCATTGTCCAAGGTCAGCGTTGCTTCGGCAAAGCCCACCGGTGACCGCTTCTGGGTGCCGCCGAAGATCACATCTTCCATTTTGGCGCCACGAAGCGTCTTGGTGCTCTGCTCGCCCATAACCCACAAAATAGCGTCGGAAATATTGGATTTACCGGAGCCGTTGGGGCCAACGATGGCCGTAATATCATCGCCAAAGCGAATGAGGGTCTTGTCAGGGAAGGACTTAAAGCCCTGCACCTCCAGAGATTTTAAATACACAGCAAAAACCCCTTGTCGAAAAAGTAAAAATGAATCAGCTTATTATACCTAAAAAAACCCAAAATTGCAAGGATTTCTTTGCATTTTATCCCATAACTTTTCGGCGGCGGGGAAAACTTTTTATTGCCAAGCAAGACCTGTTTTGTTATAATAAAGTCGTTATGGAAAAGAAAACACATTTTTATGTCAGTTTAAAAAACGTTATGACCTGGCTGGTCGCCCTTTGTATGGTCAGCTCGGCAGTGGCCCGCATTGTTGTGTTCGGTGGGAAAGGCACCGATCCGTGGAGCCAAATCCTTCTGCCGGTTGTAGCTGCTGTACTGTATGCTCTCATCTGTCTGCTCATGGGCAAGGAGCAGTTTTACAAAACTGCCATTCCCGTTTGGCTGATGTGCGCCTACTATGTACTCAATCTGGTGGGCTATGATTTCGGCAAATTCGACACCCTCATCGGCGGTCTGTTTGCCGTGGCGATGCTTTTTGTCGCCGTACTGTACACCCAGATCACCTGCGGTAAGGTGGCGGCTACCTCCCTGATTCTGCCCATTGCCGCATTCCCTATGGGCGCGCTGCTATACTTAAACCGGGATTTGGTCAGAGCCGGTAATTGGCAGGCGCTGGATTTCCTGCTGCCCGATGGGCTGATGACCCTTGGACTTCTGCTGGTGGTATTTGCCATCAGTATTCACCCGGCCAACGAATATCATCCCACCTGGGGCGACCGCACCGACGGCCGCCGGATCCGCACCGAACCGCCGATGAACCAGGTCTCCCCTTATGTGATGTGGACCCGGTGCAGTTCTATGAATCTGTTTGAGGAATCCTTTGAGATCACCAATGTGGAGCGGTATATCCGGCAGAAGCGCCGGGAGGGTATGACCTCCTTCGGCATCATGCACGTGCTGCTGGCCTGCTACTGCCGTGCCCTGTGCCGGTATCCGGCGCTGAATCGATTTATTGCCGGTCAGAAAATCTATACCCACGGCGATGATATTCAGTTCTGCCTCACCGTCAAAAAAGAAATGAGCTCCACCTCCCCGGAGACTGTCATCAAGGTCCATTTGGCCCCCACCGACACTGCCGAGGATGTTTACAACAAGCTGAACAAAGAGATTGAAAATGTCAAGAACACCCCGTTGGATTCCAGCTTTGACAATTTGGCCCACACGCTGATGCTGATTCCCGGTATTTTCTTAAAGTTCACCGTGTGGCTTCTACGTGTGTTGGATTATTTCGGTTTGCTCCCCAAGTTCCTGCTGGAACTGAGTCCTTTCCACGGCAGCGTATTCTTTACCTCCATGGGTAGTCTGGGCATCCCCCCCATTTTCCACCATCTGTATGACTTCGGCAATCTGCCTGTGTTCTGCTCCTTTGGCTGCAAGCGCCGGGCGCTGGAAATTCAAGAGGACGGCTCGGTCATTCAGAAAAAGTATGTAGATTTTAAGTTCTCCATGGATGAGCGGATCGCCGACGGCTTTTACTATGCCGCTTTCTTCAAGCATTTCAAGCGGATCATGCACCATCCCGAACAGTTGGACCTGCCTCCTGAGGAAGTCCACAAGGATATTGACTGATGATACAAAGTGTTTTAGCAAACATTCCCACACCGTGTCCCTGGCGGGACACGGTGTATTGGTATGACACCATTGACTCCACCAACACCCGGGCCAAGGAACTGGCCAAGGCCGGCGCGCCCCACGGTACGGTGATCATCGCCGGCAACCAGACCGAAGGTCGGGGGCGGTTAGGCCGCAGTTTCTCCTCGCCGGATGGTATGGGTGTGTATTTGTCTGTGATTCTGAGGCCCGGCTGCACACCGGACAAGCTGATGCATCTGACCTGCGCAGCCGGTGTAGCCGCTATGGCCGCAGTGGAAGCAATCAGCGGTGTTTGCCCGGATATCAAATGGGCCAATGATTTAGTACTTGGCAGCAAAAAACTGGGTGGCATTTTGACAGAATTGGGTTTTGCTGGGAACAGGGTGGATTATGCCATCGTTGGCATCGGCATTAACTGCTGCCAAAGGGCAGAAGATTTTCCGGAAGAATTACAGGATATCGCCACATCACTTTTGATGCACACCGGCAAAAAAATCTCCCCTGCCATATTGGCTGCCGCCCTTACAGAGCAACTTTTTCATATGGATTGGACCCTCTTTTCCGAAAAAGAACAGTTGATGGAAACTTATCGCCGGCACTGCATCACATTGGGAAAAGAAATTGTTGTCATTCAAAACGACCAAAAATACGCTGCCACTGCTTTCGATATAGATAAAGACGGTGGTCTTATGGTGCGTTTTGCTGACGGCTTTGAAAAGGTCATAAACTTTGGCGAAGTCAGCGTCCGTGGATTATGCGGATATCTGTAATTTTATATTGCTTTTTCTCTGTGGATTGGTTATAATAAGCTTAGAAAAAAACTTGAACGGAGGTTATCATTATGAAAACTGTAAATACAATTCTGAAGGTTTTGGCTATCCTGGCTGCCATCGTGGGTGTTATCTATGTGGCTGCTACCTATGGTGAGAAGATCGTTGCCTGGGCAAGAGATCTGCTGGCAAAGTTCCGCGGCGACAATTTCTGCTGCTTCGATGAGGACTTCTACAACGATACCGTGCAGGCGGGCGACGCTGATTTCGAGGCCTAAGCTACAATAAATGCAAAAAAAGTTCCGGGAGTAACCCGGAACTTTTTATTTTATAGAGACTTGCGGGAAATACTCCCGGACGAAGTCCACCTGCTCCACCCGGAAGCTTTTGCCGTTGAGATAGGCAAGGCAGCCGGCATCGGTGGTAAAACGGAAGGTCAGCTTGTAGGAATACAGGGCCTGATAGGTGCGGTCAAATTTTTTATTCAGCTTGCCGTATTTGCCGTCCCCAAGCAAGGGGTGGCCTGCATGGGCAAACTGGGCGCGGATCTGATGGGTGCGGCCGGTGATCAGCTCACATTCCACCAAGGATAGCCCGCTGCCGCTTGCCAATGTGACATAGTTGGTCTGGCAGGTTTTGGAACCGGCCTGGGGGGTATCGGTGACGAATACCCGGTTCTTCTTGGCATCTTTGAACAGGTAACCCTTCAGGCTGCCCTTGGCAGGCTTGGGCGTTCCCTCCACGATGGCAAGATACCGCTTGTCCAATTCCCGATCCTTGATTTTTTGGTTTAATATCCGCAAGGTTTCCGCGTTCTTGGCTGCGATCACAATACCGCCGGTATTCCGGTCAATGCGGTTACACAGAGCCGGGGCAAAGGAATTTTCCCCCCGGGGGCTCCACTCGCGCTTTTGGTATAGATAGGCCTGAATATGGTCAATGAGGGTTCTGCCGTATTCGGCGCCGTCGTGGGGGTGGACCGCAAGGCCGGGCCGCTTATCGGCAAGGAGGATATTCTCATCCTCATAGACGATGTTCAGCTTGGGCGTAGCAACCGTCAGATAGGCGTTATCCTCTCTGGGTTTTTCAAAAAACTCATCGTTGATATACATCTGCAGCACATCGCCCACGGACAGGCGGGTATCCCGCTCGGCTCTGCCCCCGTTAAGCTTGATGCGCTTGATGCGGATATATTTCTGGGCCAAGGACGCCGGCAGCAGAGGCACTGTTTTGCTTAGAAAACGGTCCAGCCGCTGGCCGCTGTCATTGGGTCCAATGGTAAATTCCTTCATGTTTTACACTCACATTTACAGGTTGTTTTGCTTGAAATGACTGTCGATCTGGTCGGTAAACTCCTTGGCGTGATTATAGCCCATCTTCCGCTGGCGGTTATTCATCGCCGCCACTTCCAGGATCACCGCCAAGTTCCGGCCGGGGGTGATGGGAATGGTGTTCATAGGCACCTGGACACCCAAAATCTCCAGATACTGTTCCTCGACACCCAGGCGGTCATAGGCTTCGTGTTCTTTCCACGGAACAATATTGACCACCAGGTCGATCTCATTTTCCGCTTTGACCGCGCCCATACCAAAGAGCTTGGCCACATTGACGATGCCGATACCCCGCAGCTCCACATAATCCCGGATCAGCTCCGGGGCAGTGCCCACCAGCTTACTTCCGGAGACCTTACGGATCTCCACCGCATCGTCGGCGATCATACGGTGACCGCGCTTTAACAGCTCCACCGCAGCCTCACTCTTACCCATACCGCTTTCACCGGTAAGGAGGATTCCCTCACCGTAGACCTCCATCAGCACGCCGTGACGGGTGATACGGGGAGCAAGCGCCGCAGAAAGGTAGGCGATAATGGCCGACACAACGGTGCTGGTGGCCTCGCCGCAGCGGAGAATGGTGATATCATGTTTCTCAGCCAGTTCCATACAAACAGGCTCCAGGGGATTGTAGCGGGTCACAAGCAAAGCCGGGAATTTATAGGCATAGTAACGGTCCAAGGTCATAAGCCGCTCCGTAGGCGAGAGCTTTTGCAGATAGCTGATCTCCACATTACCCATCACCTGCAGACGCATAGGCTCAAAATGATCAAAGTAGCCTGCCAGCTGCAGACCTGGTCTTGCCACATCCGCAACCGTCAGCTGAATCGCGTCATAGTCGCTGGCTTTATAGGCAACTTCCAGTTCAAATTCCTTTACCAGTGTGGTAAGCGGCACACTATATACTTGAAACATGGCGCTGTACCCCCTTTTCTCGGATTTTATTTACTGATATTATAGCGACCAACGCGCAGAATAGCAACATTATTTTAAAAAACGAAAATTTTTATAAAAAACACTTGCATTTTGTGACAATCTCTGCTATCATATCTAAGCGACTGTTTTGGGCGCAACTATGATTTTGATTTTATTATGCAGATAGGAGGTGCAGTAGTATGGCGAAGTGTGATTATTGTGGCAAGGGCGTTACCTTCGGTATTAAGGTTTCCCACTCCCACAGACGTTCCAACCGGACCTGGAAGCCCAATGTTAAGCGGGTCAAGGCCGTTGTCAACGGTACTCCGTGCCATGTGTACGCTTGTACCAGATGCCTCCGTTCCAACAAGGTGGAGCGAGCTATCTGATTTCCCCTGCATCGATTAACGGCACTGCATTTGCAGTGCCGTTTTGATTTTCCCAAAAAGCAAGGCGCCTGCTTTTCAGCAGGCGCCTTTTGGTTTATTTTACATAGCTCATGGAGATCCAGCCGGTGGAGATCTTACCCCAGGTGCCGTCAGAGGTGGTTTCCAAAACCTGTACCTTGGCGCCGTAGTACAAATATCCCACAATGGTATTGTTTGTTCCGGGGCCGCTGCGGACACGAAGGCAATCTGCGGTAATGGTCTTGGTGACCGCCTGGGAAGTATTTCCGGAGGAAGTACTGTCCAAAACCACATATTCCATGGAGATCCAACCGTTGGCAATCTTGCCCCACTCTACGCTACCAACCACCTTCCGCTCGGTGATGGTCACCTTTTCGTTGGGTCCAAGGTAGTCAACTACAGAGTTGGAAGTACCGGGGCCGCTGCGGACACGAAGCCAATCCTGTACATTGACCCGTCCGGTGACAGCGCCGGAAGAACCTACATCGGAAGATCCACCATTGGAAGCGCCGCCGGTGCTGCCGGTGGAATCCAGCTGCACATAGTTCAGGCAGATCCAACCTCTGTCAATCTTGCCCCACTCCAGGCCGCCGCCGGAGGCTTTTTCGGTGACAGTCACCTTTGTGCCATAGGTCAGATAGCCGAGAATGGAATTGTTGGTGCCGGGGCCGCTGCGGATCAGCAGCTCATCGGCAATCACTGTGCCGGTCAGAGCCGTGCTGCCGGTATTACCGGAATTGTCAGTATTGCCGCCGGAGGATTCTGTCTTATCCAGAATCACATAGTCCATAGAGATCCAGCCGTTTGCGATCTTGCCCCATTTGGTAGAGCCAACGGTAGACTGTTCCAAAATTTCTACCTTCTGCTTGGGCTGCAGGTAAGCAACAATGGAATAGGATGTGCCGGGGCCGCTGCGGACACGGAGCCAATCCTGCACATTGACTGTGCCGGTGACCTTGGTCTGTTCCGGATTGGGTGTCGGCGCGGGTTCCGGGGTGGGCTCGGGCGCAGGTTCCGGATTGGGCGACGGCGCAGGCTGTTGGGTATTGCCGTTTACCACAGCATCATAGTCGGTGTATTGCAGGGCGATCCAGCCGCCATCAAACTTGCCCCAGGTATAGCCGGTGCCGGAAGCAGTTTCGGTGATGACCAGCTTCTGGCCCTTGTTGGCTGTGCCGACACGAGTATAATTTGTGCCGGGACCTTGCCGCAGATTCACATCGGTAGCGGTAACCGTGACGGTTACGGGATTGGTCAGGGTCGTATCATTGCTGGGAGGGGTATTACCCTGGGCATCAGACCACTGAGCATACAGGGTCGTATTCTTAACGGATGCGTCCAGCACTGTTACCTTACTGCCGCCGGTCTTGGGGGTATACCAACCGTTAAAGGTATAGCCGGCTCTGGTAGGTGTCGGGAAGGGCGCTGCGGTCAGATTGGCATCATAGCCCTGACTGCGGGGACTGGTTGTACCGCCGTTGGCATCGTAGAGCACATAGCAGTAATTGTCCGGCGGGGTCTGGCTGTACTGGTTGTTTAAGTACATATTCGCCTCGCTCAGACGGCGGCGCAGCAGGAAAGTGCGGATCTCGCCGCCGGCGCTGCACCACAGGGCAAAGGCCCGGATCAGATCGTTGCCGGTTGCGCCCTTGGCAATAGCCGTATGGAAAGTGCCGTTTGTTTCATAGGCCCAGGCAGTACCGCAGTTATAAGAAAACAGCACCAAAGCGTCAAACTGATTGGTTGTCAGCGACAGGCCGTATTTTTCGATAATCTTAGTCTCAATATCCCGCTCAACGGAGATCAGGTGGTTGCGCAGCAGGGATTCTGCCTCTGCCTCTGTGATACCGTTCTGAGTGTAGTAGGAAACCATATCATCAGGACATTTTGTGCCGTAGCCCACCGTATACTGGGTGAAATCCCAATAAGGGGTTCTGCTGAAGCCCTCTTCCTTTTTCAGAATATTTATACATGCGTCGCTGGTCCGTACCTGGACCACAGGAATCACAGGCGCTGTAGACTCGGTGGATTCAGTAGCTGCGGTCTGCTCCGGCGCTTCGGTCTCTTCCGTAGCTTCCGTCGCCTCGGTTGCTACCGTTGCTTCTGTTCCGTCTGTAGCTGCCGCGGTTTCTGTTGTTACGGTGGTCTCGCCGTCAACACCGAAGACGGTCATCGGCAGCAAACCCAGCAACATAACCATTGCAATCAAAAAACTAATCAAACGTTTTTTCACTGGTTTATTCTCCTTTCCGTTTGGTTACCGATATATTATAGCAGACAGGTTGCGTTATTGCAACCCTTTTTTCGCTTTTATTACACATTTGTAACCGTTTTGACAACTAAAATGTTTCCATTTCACGCAGTTTTATGCTTAATTTGACAAATTTTGCCAAAAATTATTTAACCGCAAAGTTTACATAACAACTATTATGCTGGCGACAGGGCAATTTCGTTGCAATTTGGGCAAGCTTATGGTATGATAGACCCACCATTTGAAAGGAGGTATGGACTATGGAAACAACAAAAATGCTGGTTGCCATGAGCGGCGGTGTGGACAGCTCTGTGGCCGCATACCTCATCCGGCAGGCAGGTTTTCCCTGCGCCGGCGCCATCGCCCGCATGTGTGATGAATCACTGACGGATGCCGATTTTCAAAAAAGCATTCAGGACGCCCGGGCCGTTGCACGGCGGCTGGAAATGGATTTTCATGTTATTGAAGCCGTAGATGCTTTTAAACAGGTGGTGGTGGAGCATTTCATCCGGGCTTACGAACAAGGTCTGACCCCCAATCCCTGCGTCCAATGCAACCGGCATATCAAATTTTCCTTTCTGCTGGACAAGGCGTTGGCGCTGGGGTACGACACCATCGTCACCGGCCACTATGCCAAAATCCGACAAGATGCTGCCACCGGCCGGTATCTGTTATGCAAAGCCGCAGATGATGCTAAGGATCAATCCTATTTCCTGGCCTGTCTGAATCAGCACCAGCTCGGCCACGCCCGTTTCCCCCTTGGGGAATTTACCAAAGATCAAATCCGCAAAATTGCAGAGGAACAGGGCTTTCTCACCGCAAAAAAGAAAGATAGCCAGGATATCTGCTTTATCCCTGACGGGGATTATATGGCCTTTATCCGCCGGTACACCGGCAAGGATTTTGACGGCGGTAACTTTTTAGACCTGCAGGGCAATGTGATCGGTAAGCACGCCGGCGCTATGGGCTACACATTGGGGCAGCGGAAAGGGTTGGGCCTTGCTATGGGCGCGCCGGTCTATGTGTGCGGCAAGGATATGGCCGCCAACACCGTCACTGTCGGCCCGGAAGAGGCGTTGTACACCACTACCCTTTTGGCCAAAGATGCCAATTGGTTCCCCTTCCCCGTTCTTGCAGAACCAATGCACGTGGAAGCCAAGGCCCGGTCCCGGCACATTCCCCAGCCCGCCACTGTATATCCGGCTGAAGACGGTTTCCGGGTGGTATTTGATACGCCCCAACGGGCCGTTACCCCGGGCCAGACCGTTGTGCTGTACCAAGGGGATATGGTGGTCGGTAGCGGCACAATTACAGAAGCCTATTAAAAAACTCCGAAAGGCACAGGCCTTTCGGAGTTTTGCTTTATTCGGTTCGCAGGGCCACAACCGGGTCTTTCTTGGCTGCGCTTCTGGAGGGAATGATGCCGGAGAGCAAGGTCAGCAGAACGCTGATGATCACCAGCGCCACCGCAATTTCCGGCGGCAGAATTGCCTTCAGGTTGGCAATATCTGTCAACGCAAACAGAATAATATTCACGACCACACAAAGGCCATAGGTCACACCCACACCCAACACGCCGGATGTAAAGCCGATAATCATGGTTTCGGCATTGAACATACCGGACACATTTCGCTTGGACGCGCCGATTGCCCGGAGGATACCGATCTCCTTGGTCCGCTCCTGGACAGAGATCAGGGTGATAACGCCGATCATAATAGAGGAAACCACCAAAGAGATGGCCACAAAGGCGATCAGCACATAGGTAATGGCGTTGATGATGGTAGTGATAGAGGACATCATAATGCCCACATAGTCGGTGTAGCGGATCTGCTTGAGTTCTTCCACAGATTCGTTATAATCTGCAATCACTTCTTCCAGAATGTCCTTGTTTTCAAAGCTGGAAGCATAAAGATTGATGGTTGCAGGATCATCCAGATCCACATCGCTTAAGGCGCGCAGATTCTGCTCATAGGTGGTTTCGGAGAATTCCAGAATTTCGCCGTAATAGACGGCGCACTGCTCGGTAGTATAGGTGGGCAGCGCCATCTGCAAAGCGCCTGCCAGCTGCTCAGCAGGCATACCGGCTGTCTGCTGCTGGACCTGGGCGGCATACTGCTTCTTCACCTGCTCGGTGAGCATCTGCCGGAACAGGGTATCCAGCTCCTCGTCGGACATAGAGAGGATATACGCCTCCATGTCTTTTACATTCATACCGGCCTGCTGGCTAAGGGCGGAGATCATGGTCTGCTCCATTTTCTCCCGGCCAAACTGGGCCATCTGTCCTTCCACCATAGCATTCAGCTGCTCGGCAGAAGGAATGCCCATGATCGTCACATAGGCCTTGGCCTGCTCCTCTACGGTCAGCTCGGCAATGTAATTACGGAATGCGGTTTCCTTTTCCCCATCGGTTAGGTTTTCGTTGTCACGGAAGGGCAAGCCCGTAAAGATATCTATACCAGTCTGGGCCTTCTGGGCTGCAAGGGCAGCAGAATCCGCATTCTTCTGGGCAATGTGCTCGGTCAGTGCCTTCGTGTAGGCAATAGAGCCGGAGAGCATCGTAGAGCTGGCTTTCTCGCTGGGGCGGATAATGCCTGTGATTTTCAGCTTCAAGGCATTATCGTACAGGTAACGCAGGCCGGTCTCCTCTTCCCGCAGATCCACATACAGACCGGTATTTTCGTCCAGTCTATAGCAATCGCCGTTGAGGATCACCCGGTACTCCTTGCCGCAGATCTCCTCATAGGACCACTTCTTCTGTGTGGTATCGATCTGGCCACCGTTAAGAATGATATCAAAGGATTCCTCGATCTTATCGTGGGATTCCAGGCCCATGGCAAACAGGGTCATATCGTCCAGCTCGTTATTCTTATCCACAACCAGCACGATCTCATCGTAGCTGTTGGGCCAGCTGCCGTAGATCACATCGTACTGATCCTCCAGGATCGGGTTGATGGGCTTGCCGTCCTTGCCGGGCAGCATTTCACACCACAGGTTTGTCTGCATACCGGGCATGGTCATAGAGCTTGACATACCGCCGCCCATATTTTCGCTCATAGCGATCATTGCGGACATATCCATACCCATATTTTCCCGCAGGGCCTTGGCGAGCATTTCTTCGGTATCCGAGTAAATGATATTACCGTCGGGATCTTTGGTATAGACCAGCAGATCCATATTATAGGTATACTGAATGCCGGTAAGGGCATCGGAAAGACCGCTTTCGGGTTTCTTCATTTCCTTCTGCAGATATTCCTTAAAGGCCTTCAGGTCGTTCTCGGTTGAATCCAGATTGTTCAGCGCATTGATCATATCTGCCATGACCGACTGGGAATACACGGCATCCCGGTCGTGGGCATCCTCATCGCCGGAATCAATGCCCATAAAGGTCTGCATCAGAGTGGTGATATCCACCGTGGTGGCCTCAAGAGTCAGCGGATAGGAAGACAGCGTATCCTCCTGCACTGCGTTGATGTAGGTGGTCATACCATTGGACACCGCAAAGATCAGCGCGATGCCGATAATACCGATAGAGCCGGCAAAAGAGGTCAGAATCGTACGGCCTTTTTTAGAGAACAGGTTTTTCAGCGACAGGCCGAAAGAGGTAGACCAAGACATAGAGGGCTTGCGGACAGACTGCTTTTTGCCGAAAATGGCCCGCTGCTCCTCTTCCCGGCATTCTCTGCGCTCTTCCTCGGTCAGAGGCTGGGAGTCATTGATGATATTGCCGTCCAGCATACGGATAATACGAGTGGAATAGGTATCGGCCAGTTCCGGGTTATGGGTGACCATGATCACCAGACGGTCCTTGGCCACTTCCTTCAGAATCTCCATAACCTGCACGCTGGTTTCCGTATCCAGTGCGCCGGTAGGCTCGTCAGCCAGGATGATCTCCGGGTTATTCACCAGCGCCCGGGCGATGGCCACACGCTGCATCTGTCCGCCGGAGAGCTGATTGGGCCGTTTGCGAAGCTGGTCACCCAGACCAACCTGCTCCAGCGCCTGCTTGGCCCGCTGGCGGCGCTCCCGCTTGGATACGCCGGACAGGGTCAGCGCCAGCTCCACATTCTGCAGCACACTCTGGTGGGGGATCAGATTATAGCTCTGGAACACAAAGCCGATGGAATGGTTACGGTAGGCGTCCCAATCCCGATCCTTGAAATTCCGGGTGGAACGGCCGTCGATCACCAGATCGCCGGAGGTGTACTTATCCAATCCGCCGATGATGTTCAGCATAGTGGTTTTGCCGCAGCCGGAGGGTCCCAAAATGGACACGAACTCGTGGTGACGGAACTGCAGATCGATTCCCCGCAGCGCGCGGACCACATTATCGCCGGCGGCATAGTTTTTTACGATATTTTTCAGTTGCAGCATAAATTTTCCTTTCCGGGCAGCGGCTTACTTTTTCTTGCGGAATTTGCTGAAAGTGGCTTTTCGCTCATTGCCTTTCAGCAGACGGGAGATATTGCTTCTGTGCATAAAAACGATGAACAGGCCCAGCAAGACGCCCATTATCATAGACGCGGCGCTTTCTCTGTGCAATAGCGGGTACATAACCACAAAGGTCAGACTACCTAAAATCGAGCTCAAGGACACATACCGGGTCAGCCACAGGCAAAGGGCAAACACAGCAATCACCACCAGAGCGCAGCGCCAATCAGCAGCCAGTGCAGCAGTGATACCGCACAGAACGCCTTTGCCGCCACGGAAACCCAGCAGAGCCGGGAAATCGTGGCCCAAATTCACCGCAAGACCGCCCAGCAGCACGCCCTCCTGGGCATAACCGAAGGGGGCAAGCAGTTGTCTGCCCAGCAGGCAGGCCAAAAAGGCTTTGCCCATATCAATGGCCACCACCGACAGGGCGCTAACCGGGCCGTACATACGCAGGAAATTGGTAAGACCCGCATTTCCGCTGCCCTGCTCCCGCACATCCTGATTGCTCAGCAGCCGGGACATACTGACCGCGCCGTTGAGATTACCCAACAGGTAGCCTGTCAGAACTGTCAGCAGCACAGAAAGCCACATACTTACTCCTCCTTATCGCCCTTTTGGCGAATGGTGATCCGCACAGGCGTGCCTTGCAGACCAAAGACCTCACGGATCTGGTTTTCCAGATACCGCTGATATGAGAAATGGAACAGCCGGGCATCGTTGCAGAAGATCACAAAATGGGGCGGCTTGGTGCCTGCCTGGGTCATATAGTAGATCTTCAGTCGGCGGCCCTTATCCGAGGGGGGCTGCACCCGGGAGGTGGCCTCCGCCAGAATGGAGTTCAGCGCGCCGGTGGTGATACGGCTGGTGTTCTGCTTATAAACATCCTGGATCACCTGGAACAGCTTATCCACACGGGAACCGGTAAGGGCGGACAGGAACACCACAGGGGCATAGGTCATATAGCTCAGACCGTCACGGACTGCCAGCTCCTTATCCCGCATAGTGTTGGTTTCCTTGTCGGCAACCGCATCCCACTTATTGACTACAATAATTGCAGCCTTGCCCGCCTCGTGGACCAGGCCGGCAATCTTGGTATCCTGTTCGGTGACGCCGTCATTGGCATCGATCAGGATCAGACACACATCCGCCCGCTCAATGGCGGCAACGGTACGCATATTGGAGTATTTTTCAATGATATCGTCCACCTTGCTCCTGCGGCGCATACCGGCGGTATCGATAAAGCAGTACTTGCCGGTCTCGTTCTCGAATTCCGAGTCGATTGCATCCCGGGTGATGCCGGCAACATTGGACACGATCACCCGCTCCTCGCCCAAAATGCGGTTTAAGAGGCTGCTCTTGCCCACATTGGGCTTGCCCACGATGGCAACATTGATAATGTCAGAGTCCTCTTCCTGTTCCTCTTCCTCGGGGAACTGCTCTAAGCACCAGTCAAGCAAGTCGCCGGTGCCGTGGCCGTGGACAGCGGACACCTCAAACAAATCGCCGATACCAAGGCCGTAAAACTCATAAACATCGGGGTTTACCGGGCCGATGGAGTCACATTTGTTCACCGCCAGGGCCACCGGCTTGCGGGATTTGCGCAGCATGGTGGCCACATCCTGATCCGCAGCGGTGACGCCGGAATGGACATCCACCACCATTACGATACAGTCAGCCAGCTCAATGCCGATCTCCGCCTGCCGGCGCATAAATTTCAGCATATCATTTTCCGTACCCGGCTCGATACCGCCGGTATCCACCAAAGAAAATGTTCTGCCGCACCATTCGCAGTCACCGTAGATCCGGTCACGGGTGACACCGGGGGTATCCTCCACGATGGAGGTCCTGCGGCCGGTGAGCTTATTAAACAACATAGACTTGCCCACATTGGGCCGTCCCACAATCGCTACCAAAGGCTTTGCCATAGGGGCTCACTCCTTTCTACTACCTTTATTTTACACGAAATTATGAACAATTCAACGGGAAATCCCCCGCGCAAAACAACATTTACAATTATTTCACAAAATATGGAAAAAGCGGAAGGCATATACCTTCCGCTTAGCTTACGCTTCTTTTCCAGCCTTAGTCAGCCTTGGCGGCCAGGACCTGACGGCCATTGTAGGTACCGCAAGCCTTGCAAGCTCTATGAGGCATAACGGGCTCACCGCACTTGGGGCAAACAGCCACACTGGGGGCGGACAGCTTCCAGTTGGAACCACGGCGCTTATCGCGACGGGCGCTGGACACTTTACACTTAGGGACAGCCATGGATGACACCTCCTTGGTCAAACTGCTTTTTACAGCATTCTTTTTTTATTCCTTATTGAGAAGCTGCTTTAAAGCAGCAAAACGGGGGTCTAACTCCTTTTGGCAGGTACAGGGGCCATCGTTCAGGTTCTTGCCGCATCTGCAGCACAGGCCTGCGCAATCGTCCTTGCACAGCAGCTTGGAGTCCATATTCAGAACAAAGATCGTTCTGACGATATCCTCCAGATCTGCGGTATCTGCCTCCATCGGGAATACCCATTCATCTTCGTTTTCCTCGTTGGCAAGCTCCGTCACCAAAACCGCGTCGATGGGAATTTCCACATCCCGGTCAAAGTCCGTCGCGCAGCGGTCGCAGGTGCCGTGAATGCAGGTGGTAATCAACCCCTTCATCACCAGAACACCGGCGGTGTTCCGCACTGTGCCGCTGGCCAGCACCGGCTCTGACACCGGCTGGCTTGTGCCATACACAAGGTCACTCAGATCCACGCTGGCAGAAAAGGTTACGCTCTCACCGGGACGGTCAATAATCGATGACAGTTCCAGTCGCATAGTATCCCCCTCCTAACAGTCGTGCTTAGCTATTATATAGGTATTTGTCCGATTTGTCAAACATTATTTTTACTTTTTTATTTAAAAATTCAGTTTGTCTTCCGGGAGAAATAAACGAAAAGCCGTAGGCAAGGCAGCTTGGGATCGGAGTTCCTCTTCTGTCAGCCACACAAAATCCCCTTCACAAGCAGAAACATTTACATACACTCCACACATATCCCATTCTATGTGGGTAAATATATGTTTTCGCTCCACTTGCAGTATTATTTCTCTCGGTTTTAGACCGAATTTCTCCACTTGTTTTAAAGCCGCATGTGTGTCCAGCTTCCCGGGGGTATTGGGGAACTGCCACAGGCCCGCCAGCAACCCCTTATCCGGGCGTTTTTGCAGGGCGAATCGACCGTCACAAGAAAGGATGAACACCGTGTATTGGTCGGTCTTTCGCTGCTTTTTCGAGGATTTGACCGGCAAATGATTTGCAGTTTTGTTTTGATACCCCAAGCAGAAATCCTTGCAGGGACAGTTTTCGCAGTCCGGCTGGCGGTTTGGTCCACAGACCGTAGCGCCCAGTTCCATCAGCGCCTGGGTGAAATCCCCGGCCTGCTTGGGATAGATCGCCGCTAATTTCCGCTGCACAGATTTTTTATAAGCCGGCAGGTCAATGGGAGTGGGATCGTCGGTAACGCGGGAGATCACCCGCAGGACATTGCCGTCCACTGCCGGGGTGGACTGATCGAAGGCGATAGAGCAAATGGCGCCGGCGGTATATTCGCCAATACCGGGCAAGGCAAGGATGTGGGCATATTCTGTAGGGAATCGGCCGTTATACCTCTCCATCACCTGCCGGGCGGCTTTTTTCAGATTCCGCACCCGACTGTAATAACCAAGGCCCTCCCAGAGCTTGTGAAGCAGCTCATCATCACACTCTGCCAAAGCGGAAACCGTGGGCAGCGCGTCCAGAAAACGGGCATAGTAGCCCTTCACCGCTTCCACGCGGGTCTGCTGCAGCATAATCTCCGACACCCAGATGTGATAGGGGTCTTTATCCTGCCGCCAGGGGAGCTCCCGGCGGTTGGCGGCATACCAGGGAAGCAGCGCCTCCGGCAGATAGCTAATGTGCGATTGTTGGCCCACAGGACACCCCTCCCCTTTTTTGTTCATTGTACACCAGGGGGCAAATCAGTGTCAAGGACGGAAATTTGGGAAAATAAATACATTTTTTCAAAAAAGGTCTTGCATTTTCGTTTTTGATGTGTTATTATATGCAAGCGCTTGTGAGAGCGTGGTATGCGCCGGTAGCTCAGTTGGATAGAGTGATTGGCTACGAACCAGTAGGTCAGGGGTTCGAGTCCCTTCCGGCGTACCATTAAACAGGATATCCCAGTCGGGATATCCTGTTTAATTTTTATGTAAGAAAGGGACTCGAACCCATAGCAGTGCAATATGCCGGTGGCATATTGCTGACACCAGTGCAAACACTGGTGGCTACCTTACATTTGCAAAGCAAATGCACGAGTCCCTCCCGGCGTATACCACCTAAAAGGTGACAATACAGGAGATTGCCACACCAGTGTGCGCACTGGTTCGCAATGACAAAACAGAAAAGCAGATACCCGGGTTGGGTATCTGCTTTCATTCTTATAATGCCTTTTTTAAGGTTTCTGCCAGGTCTGTCTGTTCCCAGGGGAGGTTTTCTGCGCCAAAATGGCCGTTTCGGGCGGTCTGGCTGTAGATGGGACGGCGCAGCTGCAGCTTGCGGATAATACCGCCGGGGGTCAGGTCGCAGTGCTTGCGCAGCAGGGCAGTCATTTCCTCGTCTGCGATCTTGCCGGTACCGTAGCTATTGACACGGACGGAAACAGGCTCAGCCACACCGATGGCATAGGCAAGCTGTACCTCGACTTCCTCAGCAAGGCCCGCTGCCACCAAATTCTTGGCCATATACCGGGCCATATACGCGCCGGAGCGGTCCACCTTGGTGGGGTCCTTACCGGAGAAAGCGCCGCCGCCGTGGGAGAAGTATCCGCCGTAGGTATCTACAATGATCTTTCTGCCGGTGAGGCCGGTATCGCCGTTGGGGCCACCGATAACAAAGTTGCCGGTGGGATTGATATGGATATGGGCGACCTTTTCAATGTCAAAGCCGTACTTGGCAAGCACAGGGGCGATAACGCCCTCCCGAATGTAACGGCGCAGCTCGCTCATTTCAAAATCAGCGCTGTGCATCACGGACACCACCACGGTATCAATGCCGATGACCTTGCCGTTTTCGTCAAACTCCACGGACACCTGGGTCTTGCCGTCGGGACGAAGCAGGTCATTGCTTTCTACGCACTGGGTCAAGCGGTTGGCCAGGGCTCTGGACAGAGCGGCAGGCAGAGGCATCAGTTCCGGGGTCTGGGTGCAGGCGCCGCCAAACATCATACCCTGGTCACCGGCGCCGCCAACTGCATCGTTGGTGCCGAGGGCGATATCCGCAGACTGGGTATGGATCTTGCAGAGGATCTCCACGGTATCGGCGGCAAACTGATCCTCGGGAATGGTATAGCCGATGGAGGCGATCACTTCCCGGGCCACGGCTTCGTAATCCACCACGGCTTTGGTGGTGATCTCGCCACAGATCAGGCAGAAATTGGTGGTCACGGTGGTTTCACAAGCCACGCGGGAATTGGGGTCCTGGGCAAGGCAGGCGTCCAGGATAGCGTCAGAAATGGCGTCGGCTACCTTGTCGGGATGACCGCAGGTAACGCATTCGGATGTAAACAATCTCTTTTCCATAGTTCAAAACTCCTTATACAAAAATTAACCGCACACCGACGATCCGATGTGCGTTCAATCGAATCCTCATCTGTCGTTGCCGCCGGATTTGGCACCTTGAATTAACAGGTTGCCGGGTTTCATTGGGCCGTTCCCTCCACCACTCTTGATAAGGCTTGTATGCAGTTGCTACATTATTCTACACAAAATTACGGTTTTGTCAAGGGGGTACGGAGAATTTTTTGCCACAGAAATGTTTATAATTCCTTTATAGACTTTTTCTGGAAAAGGTGCTATGATGTTAGCACTACAAAAAGGAGTTGATGGCCTTGAGTAATTTGCGTCGCGGGTTTGAGCGGTTCTGTTTCCGAAACCGGGGCAAGGGTATCCCGAATTTGATGTTATATACAACCCTTGGCAGCGCAGTGGTATATTTGATCACTATGATCAGCAACAACGCTATGCTTTATAATTTGTTGAGTTTTGACCGTGAGGCCATTTTGCACGGACAAGTCTGGCGACTGTTCACCTACGCATTTACCTATTATTCCGACGGTATCTTCTTCACTGCTCTTACCTTATATTGTTTTTACAGTTTTGGGCGCATTGCAGAAGCTAACATGGGTACGCTAAAATTTAATATTTTCTTTTTCTCGGGAATTATTTTGCAGGACATTTTCTGTATGATAACAGGAACACCTGCAACAATTATCTATCTAAAATTAAGTATGTTGTTGATTTTTGCAACACTGCATCCTGATTCAACGATACGCCTTTACTTTATCATTCCAATCAAAACTTGGGTGTGGGTATTGATTAACTTTGCTATCACTGCGTACAACATATTTGCTTTACGGGGATACTTCCCCCACAACCTGTTCCCATTGGTCGCAATCTTTAACTTTTTCCTGTTCTTCGGAAAAGATGCGTTAAATATTCTGCCCCTATCTTGGCGGGCAAAGGCCGGCCCCAAAAAACCAGAAAAGAAAACCGGCACAATCCCCTTCCCCGGCAACACGCAAGCACCCAAAACCGTGGATGCGTACACCCATCGGTGTACCGTATGCGGCCGGACGGATGTAAGCAACCCGGAGCTGGAATTCCGGTACTGCTCCCGGTGCAAGGGGTACTACTGCTACTGCCAAGAGCATATCAACAACCACGAACACATTGAATAAGGAATTAAGAGGTGTTGCAAAACACCTCTTAATTTTTTTACAACAGGGTATTGACAACCGGAAAATCTTTTTGTATGATAACTGTACTAATACGGTTAGTACAGTTAATACACATAAAAAGGAGGGGATCTGCGTGGTGCATCTGGATTATCGGGACGCGCGGCCCATTTACACCCAGATCGCTGATAATTTTCGCAATCAGATCCGCGGTGGCGTTCTGCTGGAGGGAGAAAAGCTCCCCAGTGTCCGGGAGCTGGCAAGCACCCTTGCTATTAATCCCAACACCATTCAGCGGGCATACCGGGAATTGGAGGCCGAGGGATGGATCGCTTCTGTATCCGGCAAGGGCAGTTTTGTTTGCGCCCCCGGAAAGGACGATTCTTTGGAATTGGCGCCGCTGTGGAAGGATTTGGACCAGGCTGCAGAAAAGCTTTTGGCCGCCGGGGTATCCCGGCAAACGCTGCTGCAGCATCTGAAGCAAGGAGGAGATACCAATGCTTAAAATGGAGAATGTGACCAAGACCTTCGGCGACTTTACTGCGCTGAACAGTCTTTCTATGACCGTGCCCAAGGGCGCGGTGTATGGCTTGGTCGGCCCTAACGGCGCGGGCAAGTCCACCGCCATCCGGCTGCTGACCGGCGTATATCGCCCGGATGCCGGCAACATCACTCTGCAGGGCGATGCCATTTATGAAAATCCTGCCGCTAAGGCCCGGATCAGCTACATCCCTGACGAGATCTTCTACTTCCCTTCTGCCTCGCTGGAGGAGATGCGGAAGTACTACAAGGGTTTCTATCCCAAGTTCGATGACGAGCTGTTCAACCGGCTTTACGATGTATTTGAACTGCCGAAAAAGTCCCCCATCCGCCGGTTTTCCAAAGGTATGCAGAAGCAGGCAGCATTTCACCTGAGCATCTGCACCCGGCCGGATGTACTGATATTGGATGAGCCGGTGGACGGTCTTGACCCGGTGATGCGGCGGCAGGTATGGAGTCTGATCCTGTCAGATGTGGCCCAGCGGGAGTCCACAGTGCTGATCTCCTCCCACAATCTGCGGGAGCTGGAGGACATCTGCGACCATGTGGGTATTATGGATAAGGGCAATATGCTGCTGGAAAAGAGTCTTGCTTCCATGCAGGGCAACACGGTGAAACTGCAAATGGTGGGCGATACCCCAGAGGGATTGGAGATCCTCCATACCGCTGCCTCCGGACGGTTGAACACCCTGGTGGTCCGGGGTACACCGGAGGAGGTGCAGGCCAAGGTCGCCGCCTGCAAGCCCGCTTATTTTGACATTTTGCCCCTGTCTCTGGAAGAGATCTTCATTTATGAACTGGGAGGTGTGAACTATGCAGTCAAAGACATCCTTCTTTAATAAGACCGTTCTGAAAAAGGACATCACCCGGTATGCGCCGATCTGGGCTGTTTACACCATATTTTTGCTGTTGGGACTGTTTGAATTTGGCAGCTATGACCCAGCGATCACCGCAGACAACACGCTGGAATCTGTGCGGGCTATGACATGGATCAATGCCATATATGCCGGTGTCTGCGCCGCATTTTTGTTTATGGATCTGTTTAACGGACGGCTGTGCAACGCCCTCCACGCATTTCCTCTGCGACGGGAAGGCTGGCTGTGCACCCACATCCTGTCGGGATTTTTGTTCAGCTTTGTGCCGAATCTGCTGGCAACCCTGGTAGCGCTCCCCATCCTGTGGGAATACGCCTATATTGCCCCCATATGGCTGGCAGGCGTTACACTGCAATACCTGTTCTTCTTCGGTTCGGCGGTGCTTTGCGCCGTATGCGCCGGTAACCTTATCGGCATGGCCGGTCTGTATGGAATTTTCCATCTGATCACCGTGCTGATCGCCGGCCTTGCGGAGCTATTCTACCAGCCCCTTTTGCACGGTGTAGAGCTGACCATTGACGCTTTCTCCCGGTTTATTCCCCTGTATCAGCTGAACGGTTTTCGCTATGCCGAGTTCGAGGTTATTCACGATACAATCGACCCCTTCGGCATATTCCGCGATCTTATGGGTAAAGACTGGCTGTATTTAGGACTGTGCGCCGCCGCAGGTATCGTATGCATCGGACTGGCGTGGGCGGTATACAGAAAGCGTCAGCTGGAAGCCGCCGGGGATCTGCTGTCGCTGAAAAAGCTCTCTCCCCTGTTTCTGCTGATCTGCACCGTGGGCGCAGGCGCGGTACTGTATCTGCTCTCCAGTGCTTTTAGCGCCGGGAGCTATGTGTTCTTAGCCGTGGGCGCGGTGGTAGGCTACTTTGCAGGCCGTATGCTGCTTGGTCGCACCGTGAAGGTATTTACCAAACGGGCGCTGTTGGGCTTGGGTATGATCCTGGTGGTTATGGGCGGTACATTCCTACTGACCTGGCTGGATCCTCTGGGCGTGACCCGTTATGTGCCCCCGCTTAATAAGATTGAAAGCGCGGCAGTGATCGGCGCAGACAAGGGATATTATTTCTATCCCACGCATAGTTCTATGATCTCTTATACCGGCGAGCTGAACGATACTGCCAACTTTAAAATCACAGACAAGAATGAACTGGCAGAGTTACAGGATTTCCACCGGCAGTTGATCCAATATCGGCCCGGTCCCCGCGTAGAGGATCAGCCTTCGGCTAAGGTGACCATCAGCTATACACTGGATACCGGGCGGGTCGTCAGCCGACATTACAAGGTGGAGACGGACAGCGAGCTGTTCCAACAGGCCGGAAAGTATTATAACGATATCCGCTACGTTTTTGAGGTAAACGACCCCAAAATACTGTATGAAGCATTTGAGAGTGTAACCATTGAAGGCTACACAATGGAAAAGAGTTACAGCATCAAGCTGACAGACAAAGACGAAATAGGCGGTCTGATCGATGCCATCCAAAAAGACTGCGATGCCGGTCGGATGGCACAGAACTGGGTATTCCACGATAAGTACGACGAAAACTACTATTTGGATTTCTTGATTGGGGACAAGGCTCTCCAGGATGCCTGGGGAAGAAGTCGCAGACACCTGCGGGTTTGGAACAATTCCACCAACACCACCGCTTATCTGCAGCAAATGATTGAAAAGCACCCGGAAGAATAAACAAAGCGCGCCGGAAAGGAACATTCCTTTCCGGCGCGTTCTTTTAATTATTTACACCGTGGTGGCAGGCAGGGCTGTCCATATCCAGAGCTTTGAAGGTATAGCCGTTGCACAAGCCCCACGCAACGATCCGCTCTATGGCGTCCACGCTGAAATCTCTGGTATCGTGCTGCAGGACTACGGAATTGGTCCGCTTGGCAACCCCCTTGGTCACATTATCAAAGACCTCGTCGGCAGTCTTGGCGCCGCCAGCATCGTTGCTGTCCACATTCCAGTCGAAATACTGGAAGCCTCTTGCGGGAAGCTCTTTGGTCAGCCGGGACATAATACCCTTGTTGTAGGCGCTGCTGACGGAATTGGAACTGCCGCCCGGGAATCGGGTCAGCATAGTCTTGACACCGGTGTGCTGGTAGATCAGATCCTGCATAGCGTACAGGTCATTGAAAAACGCATCGTCGCTGGAATAGATCTCACTGTAACGGTGGGTGTAGGTGTGGATGGCAATGGCATGGCCCTCCTGGGCGGCCCGGGCGACCAGGCTCATATCTTTGCCGCCCACCACGAAGAAAGTGGCCTTGACATTGTACTTCGCCAAAATATCCAGAAGTCGCCCGGTATGCTCGCCGGGGCCATCATCGAAGGTCAGGTAGATGGTCTTACCGTTGGGCTCAATGGTGGTGCCGCCGGTGGGCAGGTCAACATTGGGCGCGCCTTCACCGTCTGGGTTTTCTCCATTTTCGGGATTCTGTTCACCTTCAGGCGGCGTTTGTTCACCCTCCGGCTTGGGGATTACATAAACCGTTCTGTCCAGCTTGGTGGTCATACCCTTTTGATTGGTGACAGAATACTGCAGGGTATAAATACCGGAGGTCATATTGTCCACCGCGCCGGTGACCACTACCTTGGATGTCAGATCGCCGTCTTCCATATCGGTAGAGGTATAGCCCGGCTCCTGGTAATTGTCGCCGGCCATAATAAAGGCCATCTGGCCGCCCTCAAGCAAGATCTGGGGATAGGCCGGATCCATATACCGAATGGTCCGTTCCACGGTGGTGGTATTGCCGTAGGCATCGGACACAGTGTAGATCACCTTGCCGTCAGCCTCCCGGCGGATGACCCGATCGGTCAGATCGCCGTCGTAATTATCCGTAGCAAAAAAACCTTCCTCTTGATAGGGCTGACCCGGGAGGGTGTAGCCATTGGGATTTTCCGTCAGCTTGATAACAGGTGACTGGGAATCCACCACATAGACATTGCGGTATGCGGTACGCACCGCCCCTCCTGTACCGGCTGTATACTTGATCAAGTATTTGCCTACCTTGTCGGTATCGACCCGGCCGGAGATATCCACAGAGACAGGAACGCCGGTTTTCAGCGTCGCTTCCGCACCCGGCTCCTGATACACATCGCCATATTCTACACGGATTGTTTCTGCTCCGTTCAGTATGAGGGTCAGCCGGCCGCCATCCCACAAACGAAAAGCGGCTGCACCCACGGTCACAGCCGTCAGCACCAGCACGCAGATCAATATAATCAGAATTGCTCTTTTCATTCTCTGTACTTCCGTTTCTTATGTTGCTTGTTATATTATACTCATGTTTACATAAGACTGCAACTAAAAAATCAAAAAAAGCGGACAAATTTTGTCCGCTTTTTGGTTATATGCGTTTGTACAGGCACATCTCGTAGACAACACCGTTTTCCTCGCCGGACTGAAGTACCTGAGACATCTCCCAGCGGGGGTCTGCGTCCAGATTTGGGAAGAAGGTGTCCGATTCCGGCCGGGCGTGGACCTTGGTCACATAAGCGGTATCGCAGTACGGGAGCATCTGCTCATAGATACTGCCGCCACCGATGACCATAGCGCGCTGGGCGGTTTTGGCCAGCTCCACTGCTTCTTCGGGACTATGACAGATCACCACATCGTCGATGGTGATATCCTGCCGGGTCAGTACCACATTTACCCGGTTGGGGAGCGGTCTGCCGCCAGGAAAGTCCGCAAGGGTCTTGCGGCCCACGATCACCATTGCGCCCCGGGTCGTTTCCCGGAAGAATTTTCGGTCTGCTGACAGAGCAATGGGCTGGGTGCCGTCGGCACCGATACCCCAATCATCATATACTGCAACGATCAGTTCCATATGCTACCTCAGATCGCCATGGGGATCTCAAAATCGAAGGGGTGGAACTGATAGTCCTCCACCTTGAAGCTGTCCTTGGTGAACTGGTAGAAATCGGTGATACTGGGATCCAGGGTCACCTTGGGAGCGGCAAAGCCCTCATTTTCCAGCATCGCCTTGACAGCGGGGATATGCCGGTCGTAGATATGGCAGTCAGCGATCACATGGACCAGCTCGCCGGCTTCCAGGCCGGCCACCTGGGCCATCATCATCAGAAGCATAGAGTACTGCACCACATTCCAGTTGTTAGCGGTGAGCATATCCTGGGAGCGCTGATTCAAGATACCGTTGAGGGTATTGCCGGAGACATTGAAGGTCATAGAGTAGGCGCAGGGGTACAGGTTCATCTCGTGGAGATCCTGGAAAGTGTAGATATTGGTGAGGATCCGGCGGGATGCGGGATTGTTCTTCAGATCATAGATCACCCGGTCTACCTGGTCGAACATACCCTCTTTATACTGGTGCTTTACGCCCAGCTGGTAGCCGTAGGCCTTGCCAATGGTGCCGTCCTCCCCTGCCCATTCGTCCCAGACATGGCTGCCCAGGTCTTCGATACGGTTGGACTTCTTCTGCCAGATCCACAGCAGCTCATCCAGCGCAGACTTCCAATAGGTACGGCGCAGGGTCATAATGGGAAATTCCTCTTTCAGATTGTAGCGGTTTACCACGCCGAATTTCTTAACGGTGTGGGCCGGTGTGCCGTCCGCCCAACGGGGACGGACCTCCAGATCGGTATCATAAAAACCGTTATTGAGAATGTCCAGGCAAGTCTGGCGATACAGTTCATCTGCTCTGCTCATAGGTTTTCCCTCCGCAAATTTGTATTTTATTTATTGTATCATATTCACCGCAAAATTCAACAAAAAAATGGAGCGATACCCCAAAAGTATCGCTCCATTTACAATCAGTCCATCTTGGGCAGGTAGCTGAAGCCCTTCTGCAGTTCCTCGTCGGTGGGAATGTAGTCGGTCATCTTGCCGTCGTGGAATTTTTCGTAGGCATACATATCGAAATAGCCGGTGCCGGTGAGGCCGAACAGAATAGTCTTTTCCTCGCCGGTTTCCTTGCACTTGAGGGCCTCGTCAATGGCGACCTTAATGGCGTGGCTGCTCTCGGGAGCAGGCAGGATACCCTCTACCCGGGCAAATTCCTCTGCCGCCTTGAATACCTCCGTCTGGGGTACACTGACAGCCTCCATCAGCTTATCATCGTACAGCTGGGACAGTGTGGGGTTCATGCCGTGATACCGCAGGCCGCCGGCATGGGTGCCGGCAGGGATAAAGCCGCTGCCCAGGGTGTACATCTTTGCCAGGGGGCAGACCATACCGGTGTCGCAATAGTCATAGGCATACTTGCCTCTTGTGAAGCTGGGGCAGGTCTCCGGCTCAACAGCGATGATCCGATAGTCGGCCTCGCCCTTGATCTTCTCGCCCATAAAGGGCGCGATCAAACCGCCCAGGTTGGAGCCGCCGCCGGCGCAGCCGATGATGATATCCGGCTTGACGCCGTACTTATCCATAGCTGCTTTCGCTTCCAGACCGATGACGGTCTGGTGCAGCATAACCTGGTTCAGCACGCTGCCCAGAACATAGCGGTAGCCGGGCAGTTTGGTGGCCATCTCAACAGCCTCAGAAATAGCGCAACCCAAGCTGCCGGTGGTGCCGGGATGCTCGGCCAGAATTTTTCTGCCCACCTCGGTGTCCATAGAGGGACTGGGGGTGACAGACGCGCCGTATGTACGCATCACTTCCCGGCGGAAGGGCTTCTGCTCATAAGACACCTTGACCATATAGACCTTACAGTCCAAACCCAGATAGGCGCAGGCCATAGAAAGGGCCGTACCCCACTGGCCGGCGCCGGTCTCGGTGGTAACGCCGGTAAGGCCCTGCTTCTTGGCATAGTAGGCCTGGGCGATGGCAGAGTTCAGCTTATGGCTGCCGGAGGTGTTGTTGCCTTCAAATTTATAATAGATCTTTGCGGGGGTCTGGAGCTTTTCCTCCAGGCAGTAGGCCCTGACCAAAGGTGCCGGCCGGTACATCTTATAGAAATTCAGAATCTCCTCGGGGATGGGGAAATAGGGTGTGGTATCGTCCAGCTCCTGGGTGATCAGCTCGTCACAGAACACGGGTGCCAGATCCTCGGCCGTCATAGGCTTACGGGTCTGGGCATTCAATAGAGGCGCAGGCTTATTAATCATATCTGCCCGGAGATTGTACCAAGCTTTGGGCATCTCGCTCTCTTCCAAATAGATCTTGTAGGGGATTTCCTTGTTTGCCATTTTCATTTGCTCCTTTTTCTGAATTTCGGGGCAGAAAACAAAAAAACTGCCCCAGACATTCGCTGGGACAGGAAGATTCCTGCGGTGCCACCCGGCTTGACGCATTACACGCCCACTTTACGCATACCAACATATGCTGACCTTTGCTTACGGAGGGTCCTCTCCGGCGCACATACTTGAAGATTTCTTCGTTCCGTTTGCCCTCGGAAGTCCATTCAGCCCTGCGCTTTCTGCCGCAATCCCACCGCCTGCGGCTCTCTGAAAGAAAGGAGGCATTGCCTACTTACTCTTCCTCATCGGTTTGGGATATTGTAGCACAGCGGGCAAACTTTGTCAAGCGGCCACCTTTACAAAATATTCACCGTTTCTTTTTGCTTTGTTCAGCATTGTTTTTATTTTCCGAGGTAAAATATGCCTATACAGAAAGGAGCGCTGACAATGTTCGAGCCTTATGAAAACCAAGATACTGAGCCCCGGGAAAAATCCGATTACCGTTACACACCGCCACAGGAAGACCCCATTGTGGACGCGCTGCCTGTAACGGAAGATCCCGCTATAGAACACACGCCTACCAAAAAACAAAAAGCCGGGTGGTCCGGGGGCACAGTGGTTGCAGTTGCCCTGGTATGCAGCTTGTTGGGCGGCGCACTGGGTGCAGGCGCAATGCTGCTGGGCAGCCGGCTGCTGGAAAAGCCGGATTCCCCGAACCCGCAGCCTGCCGGACAAAACAACATCTCTACCATAATTGAAAGCAACCGGGAAAACGCGGTCATTGATATTGCCAAAGTTGAGACTGGCAAGTTGCTGACGCAAGCGGAGGTTTACGCTGCCAATGTCAATTCCACCGTGGGCATCACCACCTCCATCACCACCAATTACTGGGGCTATCAAACCACCTCTGCCGCATCCGGCTCCGGCTTCGTCTTCAGTAACGACGGCTATATCCTCACCAATTACCATGTGGTGGAGGATTCCAACGCCATCACCGTAACCATGTACGACGGCACCGGATACGATGCCAAGCTCATCGGTTATGACGAGGGTAACGATGTGGCGGTACTGAAAGTGGAGGCAACAAATCTGGTGCCTGTGGTGCTGGGCAACTCCGACAATATCAATGTGGGCGACAATGTGGTGGCCATTGGTAATCCCTTGGGTGAGCTGACCTTCTCTCTTACCTCCGGGGCAATTAGCGCCAAGGACCGGGAGATTACCATGTCCAATGGCGCTACTATGCAACTGATGCAGACCGACTGCGCCATCAATTCCGGCAACTCCGGCGGCGCTCTGTTTAATCTGTACGGTGAGGTTATCGGCATCACCAACGCCAAGTATTCCACCAGTGCCAACTCCAGCGCTTCCATCGACAACATTGGTTTTGCCATTCCCATTAACAAGGCCCGGCAGATTGCTGAAAGCATTATCGAAAAGGGTTATGTGTCCAAACCCTATGTGGGTCTGTCCGTCACCACCGTCAGCACCGAGACTCAAAGCTACGGCCTGCCCAAGGGCGCAGCAGTCAAGACTGTAGCTGCTGACTCCCCTGCTGCCAAGGCAGGCATTAAGAGCAACGATATTATCACCCATATCGGCGGCAAGGAGATTTCCGGTAGCTCTGAGCTTGTGAGCATTGTAAACAAGGCCGCAGTTGGCGATACGCTGACCTTTAGGGTTTACAGAAAGGGTAACACGCTGGACATTACCGTCACTGTGGGCGAACAGATCCAATCCGCCCAAAACCAGCAAGCCAACCAAACCCAAACGCCTCAACACCCTTGGGGGTATTAAAGCAACTTGTGGGCCCGGCAGAAAATTTTCTGCCGGGTTTCCTTGACATTCCTAATACTTCGTGTTACGATGTATATCACAGAAGGAGGTATGCTATGGATATCCAGTTAAAGCGAGGACTTCTGGATGTATGCGTCCTTGCAGCCATTGAGCATTCAGAATCCTACGGCTACAAGATCATAAAAGATATGAAGCCCTACATTGACCTTTCCGAATCCACTTTATATACCATTCTCAAGCGGCTGGAATCTGCCTCTATGCTCACCGTCCGGACTGTCGAGCACCAAGGCAGGCTGCGGAAATATTACCGTATTACGACCGCCGGACAGCAGCGCATTGCCGAATTCAAGGAAGAATGGAAAGAAATTTTATCCATTTACCAATTTGTGACAAAGGGGGGCGGCAACAATGACAAAGCATGAATTTCTTGCTGCACTGCACAACAAACTGTCGGGTCTTCCCGAAAACGAAATTGAAGAGCGGCTGACATTTTACAACGAGATGATCGATGACGGAATGGACGAGGGTCTTTCTGAGGAAGAAGCCGTTGCGCGGATCGGTGTGATCGAGGACACAGAGATTCCGGACTGCAAGCCGGAAAAAGCAAAACAGAAATTATCCCCTTGGGCCATTTTGCTCCTGGTGCTATGCGCTCCCCTTTGGGTTTCCCTGCTGCTTACCAGTATCTCCATGGTCATCTCCTTGTACGCATCCCTGTGGTCTGTGATTATCAGCTTGTGGGCCACAGAAATTGCCCTTTGGGGCGCTGCCCTGGGTGGCGCGGTGGGCGGAATCGCATTGGTTTGCACCGGCAACACCCCGGCAGGTGTTGCCCTTATGGGCGCAGGTTTCATTTGCGCAGGACTTTCCTTATTCCTGCTCTATGGCTGCAAGGCCGCAACCAAAGGCACTGCCCTGCTGACTAAAAAGATTGCACAAGGAATCCGAAAGTGTTTTTCCAAGAAGGAGGATGCATAATGAAAATATTATTTATCACTGCCAGTATTCTTGTCATTCTGGGAATCATCCTGTTCGTAGCTGCACTGGCATCCAACAATTGGGATTTTGCCAAACTGAACTCCGAAAAGTTCCAAAGTAACGCATATTCCATTCTTGAAGATTTTCAAGGCATATCTGTAAACACCGATACGGCGGATGTGCGGTTTGTTCTGTCGGGTGACGGAGTCTGCAAAGTGGAATGTTACGAGCAGAAAAAGATGTCCCACCGGGTATCTGCCAAGAACGGAACATTGGAAATTGCCCTGGAAGACACCCGTAAGTGGTACGACTATATCACCTTTTTCTCCTTTAGTTCACCCAAGATCACCGTATATCTGCCTCAAACCCAGTATGCCGCGCTGAACATCAAATCCGATACCGGGGATGTGGAAATACCCAACCCATTTCAGTTTGATAGTATGGATATTGACCTCAGCACCGGCGATGTAAAATGCTATGCTTCTGCTGCCGGTCTGATCAAGATTAAAACCTCCACAGGCGACATTCTTGCCGAAAGCATATCCGCTGACACCCTTGATCTTGCAGTTTCCACCGGCAAGGTACAGGCCAAGTCCATTACCTGCCAAGGCAATGTCAGTATCCAGGTCAGCACCGGAAATGCAACGCTGACAGATGTCCAATGCAAAAATCTGCGCTCCGATGGCAGCACCGGCGACCTGCACCTGCAAGGGGTTGTGGCCGCAGAGCGATTCTCCATCGAACGCAGCACCGGCGATGTAAAGCTGAATCGCTGCGATGCCGCGGAAATTGAGATTGAAACCGACACAGGCAGCGTCACCGGCAGCCTGCTTACTCCGAAAGTATTTCTTGCAGAAACCGACACCGGCCGGGTGGATGTACCAAAATCCACTATTGGCGGCCGCTGTCAGATTGAAACCGATACCGGCAACATTCTAATCACCATACCGTAAAGAAATCCCTGTCGCTTATGGTAAGCGACAGGGATTTTCAAAGGTTATTCTTCTGTGGTTTCTTCGGAAGCTTCCTCTGCGGTTGCTTCAGCGGTTTCCTCAGCTGCTTCTACAACGGGTGCTTCGATTGCAGCAGCGGTCTTCTTTTTCTTCTTAGCGGAAGCCACGATCACGATCACTACAACAGCGATCACCACAGCGGCTGCAGCAGCGGCAATGATAATGATCATAGTGGTATCCAAACCGGCCTTCGGCTCTTCGGTGGGCTCGTCGCCGCCAGGCGTCACGATTTCTTCTTCCTCGGCAGGGTTGTTGTCCTTCAGGTAGACAAGCAGAGACTTGCCTTCCTGCTTGTTTTCCACAACACCGGTGATGATGCCGTCGCCGTTAGCGGGCAGCTTGATCTCCTGGACTACTTCCTCGGAGACCTTGGTCTCGCCGTCGTAGTAAGCAGCCATCACAGTGTAAGACTTTTCGGTCTGCTCTGTGTTCAGCCAGGACAGGCGGAATGCCACATTGGCGGCTTCTGCCTTATCGGCTTCCACTGCCATGCCGGTCTTTGCGTTAAAGGTAGTGAAATCAGCAGCCACTCTGGTGGGATAGATCTTATAGTCATCCAGCAGCACCGCAGCGCCGGAAGCATTCTTAACGGACATACCCAGGCTGTATACGGGGATCGTCTGGTCGGCAGCGGCGATCTTCTTTGCCTTGGCTACTTCCTTACCCTCTGCATCATAGATGTACAGGTTATAGGTGAAAGCATCGGCAGTGGTGAAGTCCATCTCACGGACGAAGGTATACTTGCCGCCGGCAGTCAGGGCAACGCCTTCCATCTCTACATATTCACCGGCGTTGTCGTAATAGACCTTGGTGCCGGCGACCTTGATGCCCTGGTCCTTGGCTTTCTTCTTTTCGGGGATGATATTCAGCAGGATCAGCTCGTCATCCTCTGCCACATCAGAAGGCAGTGTCACGGTGACTTCCCAAGCCTGGCGCTTGGCATAGCCATCTGCAGCGTTAACATTGCTGGGCAGCTTTACATTTTTGAAGTTATAGCCACCCTTGACCTCCAGAACCTGGTTATCGGCATTGGTGGGGTCAGCGATCACAACGGCAGTGCCGTTACCGACCTTCTTGTTCTCCCAGCATGCTTCGGGCAGGGCGTTGGTGAAGGTGAACTCAGTACCTGCCTTGTAGCCCTCAAAGGTCTCCTGGTAGGAGGGATTAACGCGGAAGTATTCTGCAACACGGGTAACCACGGGGGTCACATCGGCAGCGGTCTGGATCCAGAAGCCGTAGCTGCCCACATCAAAGATCTTATCGTCCTCGATGATCTTACCGCCGGGGAAGGTGATGGTCTCGCCATTAATGGTAAAGGTGGGGTCCTTGGCATCCTTCACCTGGAAGTCTTCCAAGGTGACCACATTGTTATCCGGGGTCAGACGCCAGATGTTCTTGCCGCCGGCATACATACCGGACAGAACATACTCATGGTTCCACTCAGC
>JAFVVI010000023.1 GCA_017502265.1 Oscillospiraceae bacterium | reverse complement strand
CCCCAGCACCTTCACCCGATAGGCCGCCGTCCAGGAAAGAAATGCGCTGTTGGCATCCACATGAAAAATAATTCGCTGCGCCATATCAATATACCTTCCTTGTCAGGCACCAGCTATGGGTACGAATGGTGTATTTCAGTTCAAAGAGCCATTTCCTGCCCTCTACCATTGCCCGGCACAAAAACAGCTGCGCCTCGATACCCACATACTGTATGGGTTTGCTGCTGATAATCTCGTCAATATCCACCCGCATAAGCCGATGATCTTCCGTTTCCATACGCAGACGCAGCGGGCGGATCTGTCCATCAGCACTGCACATAGAGATCACATCTACCGGCATATTCACTTGCTCCACACCGCTCACGCCCCTTTCTGTAATTATTATAGTACATTTGTTCTATAATATCAAGAGGATTTTTTTGCTATATTTTCCTGCAAACATTGCGCAAGAAAATGCGTTATGATATAATGATGAAAAAACAAAAGGAGATCAAACATGAAAGTTCCGTTCACGGTTAAAGCATTTATAAAAGAACTTAGTGAATATTTTGTAGACTTTTTTATGTCGCTGCTGATCGGCTTCGGTATTACACTCCTGCTTAATCTCCCGCTGAAATTCATACGAACGATCGATGTTCATCTCGGTTCTTTTGTTATACATTTCGTTTGTATGTGTATTGCACTGTATATACGCAGCTATCGGAAAGGCTACTGCGCCAATAAAAGCACATATGCTTTTTGTTTCAAAAAAGTTTTCCTGTTTGTTGGATTGATTTTCGCGATACAGGTCTTTATAGTTCTGCTATTAGGCGTTAAAAATGGTGGACATGCTGTATATGTGGCCGGTCCATCCCGCTGGCTGGCAGCATATGTATTACCTTATTGCCAATCAAGTAACCTCCCGCAAAATGTAATATTTGTGCGGCTGAATTGGTTGTTTATGATTGGTTTGGACATCCTCGTATATGCACCAATTATGATCATCAGCGAATACTTAGGCGCAAAACGGAGGTGACGGTATGCTGAAATATCCTTGCTTGGTCTTGGATCACGATGATACGGTGGTGCAAAGCGAAGCAACTGTGAACTACCCTTTCTTTGTGGAATATCTAAAGATATACCGCCCAAACCAATCTATTTCTCTCCACGAATACATCAGCGGCTGCTACCACCCAGGCTATGTGGATATGTGCAAAGAGCGGTTTGCCTTTACGGACGCAGAATTGCTCCACGAATATAACGGTTGGAAAGAATATATCCGCAACCACATCCCTGCCCCCTACCCCGGTATCGAGCGGATCATTCGCAGACAAAAAGAAGAGGGCGGTAATTTATGTGTCGTTTCCCAATCGTCGCAAGAGAATATCGCAAGAGATTATGCCGCCCACTTTGGTATGCAACCGGACGCCATTTTCGGTTGGGATGCAGAACCGGAACATCGCAAGCCAAACCCCTGGGCGTTGCAGCAAATTATGGAAACATATCATCTGTCCGCCAATCAATTGCTGGTAGTGGATGATATGAAAGCGGCGGTGAGTATGGCTCATTCCGGCGGTTGCCCTATCGCTATTGCCGGTTGGGGCAGGACAGATTTTCCGCAGATTTATGAAGATATGTCAAATCTATGTGATTTTTCCTTTGATTCCATTGAAAATTTCGAGAAATTCCTGTTTGAGTAGCTTGACATTTATGGTATAATACCTTTTGAATCCATAGCAAGGAGGTGTAGGATCTGGAAAAAGAAAGTATCAAGGTAATGGCCCGGAACCGGGAGGCATACCACGAATATTTTGTAGAAGAAGAAATGGAAGCCGGTATTGAACTGTGCGGCACAGAGGTCAAATCCATTCGCCAAGGCACACTGAATCTGAAGGATGCCTGGTGCGGTATCAAAAACGGCGAGCTTCTTATTAACCAGATGCACATCTCCCCCTACGAGCAAGGCAACCGCTTTAATCCCGATCCTCGCAGACCCCGGCGTCTATTAATGCACAGACGGGAAATTATGCGTCTGCTGGGCAAGGTGAAACAGGACGGCTACGCGCTGATACCCCTTTCTGTCTATCTCAAGGGCAGTCTGGTGAAGGTGAAAGTTGGCCTATGCAAAGGTAAAAAGCTATATGACAAACGACAATCTGCGGCCGAACGGGACGCCAAGCGCCAGATCGACCGCGCAATGAAGGAGAGATATTAATTATGAACCCTACATTTAAGATCACAATGGAAAACGGCGGCGTCATTGAAGGCGAACTGTACCCGGAGATCGCGCCCCAGAGCGTGTATAATTTCATCGATCTGGCCAACCATAACTTCTATGACGGCTTGATCTTCCACCGTGTCATCCCCGGCTTTATGATCCAGGGCGGCTGTCCGGACGGCACCGGTATGGGTGGCCCCGGCTACTGCATCAAGGGTGAGTTCTTCTTTAACGGCATTAAGAACGATCTGCGGCATAAGCGCGGCGTGCTGTCCATGGCCAGAAGCCAATCTCCCAACTCTGCCGGTTCTCAGTTCTTCATTATGCATGAGGATGCCAAGCATCTGGACGGTCAGTATGCCGCATTCGGCAAGGTAACTTCCGGCCTGGAGGTTGTAGATGCCATTGCTGCCACCAAGACCGGCATGCAGGATCGCCCTGTGGAGGAGCAGAAGATTGCCTCTATCGCTGTGGACACCCACGGTGAGACTTATCCGGAGCCTAACAAGCTCCCCGACCCCTACGGTCGTTTCTAAGCTGTCAGTTATCACCGGGGTGCATTGCACCCCGGACCCTGCACTCCCTATATGGGGATGTACTGGTTTCGACGGGGGTAGTGAGGCTGGATAAGCGAGCCGTGGCGCCTAACCACGATAAAATGGGTACTTTTTAAATTTAACTGACAACAAAACTGTTGCTCTGGCTGCCTAATTAGGCGCCCATCCGCCCCGGAAGGTCCACGAGCCGGGCTCGGGTGTGATTTGAGTGGAGACCGTGCGTGTGCAAAGCTTTGAGCGCACCACGCATAATGAAGCTACTAAGCCTTGCAGGGTGTTTGTTCTCGGCAAGGTAAGGGAATGTAAATAACAAACTACGCTCGTAGAAAGTCCTTCCAAGTTGCTTTCGGACAGGGGTTCGATTCCCCTCATCTCCACCATAATAAAAGGCCGCCCGATGGGCGGTCTTTTATTATAATATATTGGGAATCGAACCCATCCATAATGCAACAGTCCGGCGGACTGTTGCTGCCACCAGTGCAAACGCTGGTGGCTACCTTAATACCCCGCATCTCCAACGCAAGAACCAAAGCAACACTGAATTTGACAAACCTTAGCAGTAGCCTTATAATAGTATTTGAGGTGATATTATGTTTCGGTCATATTGTAAAAAGCTGCTCTCCAGCTTCTTTTTCTTAGTGATATACTCGCTGTTTATTATGGCAGTTGCCTATATCTGGGCACATATTTCGATGGCCTGCAAAAACGAGTTTGGTCTGATCTTTGGCAAGACTTTCAATTACTGCACGATCGTGATTCTCACACTGCTGATTGAATTGGTTGCTGTTTATGTTATCCGAATCGACAATTTAAAAATCAAGGAAGCATATGAAAACACCCATACAAAAGAGGCTTATACCTTTCAGACTGATTTTGCGGAAACACTGAAATCCAAGGATCACATCCTGCACACCGCCGCATTCAACACCTTGATGCTGCTCCTGTTCTTGCTGATTGGGATGGGCACAAAAGCCACTGCTATCCCTCTGGTCATAGGTGCAATTGCTATGACAATTGTCAGCATCATACTATTTGCGGTAATCAGCACCCTTATATGGTGTATTGTCCATAAAAAATGGCTATGCTCTCAAAAGAAATAACTCAGGAGGACAAAAATGGGTCTAATCTCCAAAGCAACCATTATCCTACGGCGTGTGAAAGGCGCCAGTTTCTCCCGCTTAAACCAAAACATTCAGGCAATTCATAAAGAGACAGGAAAGAATCGCCTGTTTATTCTGCCGGATATGATCTGGTGTATGTTGAAATACGGCATCGGTTATCTGGATTACCATGTTTTTGGCTTTGCGCAAATTAAAGGCAAAAACAGAAAGACCTTCATGACGATGCATCACAACATCGGCCTTACAAGAATGGTGAACAATCCGGAACTGTATCCCATTATGAATGATAAAATGCAGTTTCTGGAAACCTATGGTGACTTTATCGGACGGGATTGGATTGACTTACGAGTCGCCGGCACAGACGGATTAAGGGCCTTGTGCCGAAAGGTAAACACCATATTTGTAAAGCCTGTTTCCGATTTTGGCGGCACCGGTGTAGAGCGAATCACAACCGATAGTGACACAGATTTTGATGCGCTGACCGCCCGCCTGCTGGAAAACCGGCAGTATCTTGCGGAGGAAGCGGTTGTCCAGCACGATGAACTGAACAAATTGTGTTCTGACAGTGTAAACACGCTGCGGATCGTTACCCTTACCGTTGACAACACGCCCCATTATCTGTATGCGCTTCTGCGGGTTGGCAGCGGACACAACCATGTGGATAACATTTCCAGCGGCGGTATGTATACCCGTATCGGCGCAGGGGGTGTTCTGGAATTTCCTGCATTCTGTGATAAAACCGGTCTGTATTACGACTGCCACCCGGTTACACAAACTGCATTTAAAGGCTTTACGGTGCCCATGTTTGATGAGGCTGTTACGCTCTGTCTCCAAGCGGCGCAGGTCAAGCCGGATCTTGCTTATATTGGCTGGGATGTAGCCATCACCCCGGACAAGCCTGTATTGATTGAAGGAAACATCCTTCCCGGCTATGATATGGTGCAAAACTCCAAATTTAACCCGGACGGAAAAGGCCTGCTCCCCACAGTGGAAGCCATCATCGGCGGTCCTGTACCCAAAGCATAAAAATTCCCGGAATGCAGTTGCATTCCGGGATATATTTATTCATTTACTGTGCGAATCACACCCATAGGTGTCTGCTGGCAATCCTGACCCAGAGGGTTGTCCTTCAAAATGCGGACATACAGGTTTTTATCCATCGACTTTTCGGACACGCCCAGAATCTGACCTTCCAGATCGTTAATATCCACAATGATAGTGCGGTAACCGATCTTTTCGGCGATCTGCTTTGCTACCTTGTCTGGGTTCACCGGGCCAAGAACCACGCACTGATTATAGGGCGGGATGGTATTATGGGTAGGGCCGTCGATAGAACGGGCCTTGTATCCGGCAATCCGATAAAACCACCCTTTTTTATGGAACAGCTTCTTACCGATCACAGATACGAAGGCGGCAAACAGAATGCGAAGAATACCGCATTCACGCAGCGCATATTCCATAGTTTCGGGCATGCCCAAACCAATACCATGAGGCGTTTTGGTCACATATTTGCTCAGCCAAACAGCAAGCTTTCTGGGCTTGATCTCTGTCAGCGGAATGGCGCGACCCTGGGTACAGGCAACGCACTTTTCCGATATAAACAATACATCATTTTCCTGGGAAAGAACAGGCAGACCATACTGCTCGGCAACAGCAACAATATCGTCCTGATCGGTAATTAAATGGGTTTTAATAGGCAGGCGTTGGTACGAAACACCATCGATCGTGGTGATTCCCTGCTTTCCCTCATTGGGTTTCAGCTCTTGTTCCATACTGTTCCTTCTTTCTTGCATTCGTCGGATTTTCTTCTATTTAGTATACCAAATATAGTAGGATTGTCAAGCTTTGATACATTATTATGACACCGGGACAAAGACGATATGCAATATAAAGTTAGAAAAAAGGCGGGACTGAGCCCGCCTTAAATCAAATATTAAGCAATTTTTCCAATGCTGCCAGCTTCAGGCAGGTACAGAAGATGTCCATTGCCTTCCGCAGCTCATCAACAGGCGGCAGGCTGGGCGCAATACGGATATTGCTGTCCTGGGGATCTTTGCCATAGGGATAGGTGGCGCCGGCATCTGTCATTACCACACCAGCTTCCTTACACAGGGCAAGTGCGCGCTTGGCTGTACCGGGCATCGTATTCAGGCTCACAAAATAGCCGCCCTTGGGTTGATTCCATTGAGCAAAGCCACAGGGCGCGATCTCCTTATCCAGCATTTCAAGGACAGCTCGGAACTTAGGTTCCAACACCGCTGCATGCCGCTTCATAAGAGCCAAAGTGTTCTTCTTATCTTTTAAGTACTTCACATGGCGCAGCTGGTTAATTTTATCATAAGAGATCATCTGGATGCCCATCAGCTTCAGCATATATGTAATATTGGCAACGGAGGATGCCATCACAGAGATACCAGCGCCGGGGAAAGTAATCTTCGAGGTTGATGCAAACTCGTAAACCATATCGGCATTACCCGCTGCTTCACAAAGGGAGATGATATCCGCAAACGGCACAAATTCACCGTCAAACTCGTGGACACAGTAGGCATTATCCCACATAATGGTAAAGTCAGGGGCAGCAGCCTTCAGATTGGCAAAACGGCGGATAGTATCCTCAGAATAGATAATGCCATCAGGGTTAGAGTACTTAGGCACACACCAGATGCCCTTCACCTGAGGATCCTTGACCAAATCCTCCACCATATCCATATCCGGGCCGGTGGGGGTCATAGGAATGGTAATCAGCTGCGCGCCAAAAGATTCGGTGATTTTGAAATGGCGGTCATAACCGGGGCTGGGACACAGGAATTTTACGGTTTCTTCCTTGCACCAGGGGCGGGTGCTGTGAAGAAGGCCGTGGGTATATGCCTTTGCGATCAAATCATACATAAGGGTCAAGCTGGATGTGCCGCCCATAATGGTCTGCTCCGGTTTACACCCCAACACATCGGCCCAATAAGCCCGGGCTGAGGGCAAGCCTGCCAATTCGCCATAATTTCTGGCATCCACGCCATCCACAAAGCAATCTGCGGGATCTGTAAGACAAGTCAAAAGGTCACCTACGAGGTCCAGCTGCGCAGCACCGGGCTTTCCTCTTGCCATATTCAGTTTCAGATTCTGCGCCTTGCATGCAGCAAAATGTGCCTGCAGCTGCGCATAGGTATTCTGTAATTCCTCTCGGGACATTTCAGTATACGACATAATCCTACCTCTTTCCATAATATTTCCTGTTTTAACTATACACCTTTCTTGCGCAAAATGCAACCTCCAAATGGCAGTTATGGATGTAATTTGTAGCGACATTACAAGCTATTAGCAGCCGAATCGCGAAATTTATGCACAATAGCCCTTGCTTTTTTTCACTATATAGAATAAAATTCAGTATAAAGTATTATCTGTGAGATTCAAACTAAATTTTCATTTTGAAAGGATGTATCAAAATGAGTTCCACTTTAAATGTTCCGGAAATTTTCGGCAGCGATGTATTTAATGAGAGCGTTATGAAGCAGCGGCTTCGCCCGGAAATCTTCACCTCCTGGAAACAGTGTATTGAAACCAGCACCCCTCTTGAACTGTCAACAGCAAATGAAATTGCAGAGGCAATGAAAGATTGGGCCATCGAAAAGGGCGCAACCCACTATACCCACTGGTTCCAACCTATGACCGGCATCACCGCCGAAAAACACGATTCCTTTATCGCGCCTGCAGAGGGCGGTAATGTCATTATGGAATTCTCCGGCAAATCCCTTGTCCGTGGCGAGCCGGATGCTTCCTCCTTCCCTTCTGGCGGTCTGCGGGCAACCTTTGAGGCCCGGGGCTACACCGCCTGGGACCCCACGGCCTTTGCCTTTGTCAAGGATGGCAGCCTGTACATACCTACCTGCTTCTTCTCCTTTACCGGCGCTGCGCTGGATATGAAGACACCCCTGCTGCGTTCCATTGATGAAGTTTCCCGGGAAGCCTTGCGGATCCTGCACCTGTTCGGTGACACCGAAACCAAGCGCGTTGTGACCTGCGTAGGCGCTGAGCAGGAGTATTTCCTGCTTCCTAAGGATATGTATGCCAAGCGAGAAGATCTCCGACTCACCGGCCGTACGCTCTTTGGCGCGCTGCCCCCCAAGGGGCAGGAACTGGATGACCACTATTTTGGCACAATCCGCACCCGTGTTTCCAACTTTATGCGGGATCTGGACGAGCAGCTTTGGCGCTTGGGTATCCTGTCCAAGACCAAGCACAACGAAACTGCTCCCTGTCAGCACGAAATTGCGCCCATTTTCACTGACGCAAACAGCGCCTGTGATGCCAACCAGCTGATTATGCTGGTTATGAAAAAGTGCGCTGCCAAGCACAATCTGGTATGCCTGCTCCACGAGAAGCCTTTTGCAGGTGTCAACGGCTCCGGCAAGCACAACAACTGGTCCCTTGCCACCGATACAGGTCGTAATATCTTCAGTCCCGGCAAAACGCCTCGACAGAACGCGCAGTTCCTGGTGTTCCTTGCTGCATTTATCAAGGGCATTGACGAGTATCAGGATTTCCTGCGCTGCACAGTAGCATCTGCAGGTAATGACCACCGACTGGGCTCGCACGAAGCGCCCCCGGCCATTATCTCCATCTTCCTGGGGGACGAGCTGAATGCTGTCGTGGACTCTATTATCAACGGCACCAACTACACCGATCCCGAAAAGAGTGTAATGCGCATCGGCGTGGATGTCCTGCCGGCAATCCCCAAGGACACCACTGACCGCAACCGTACCTCTCCCCTTGCCTTTACCGGTAACAAGTTTGAGTTCCGCATGCTGGGCTCTTCCCAGTCCATTGCCGGCCCCAATATCGCTCTGAATACCATTATGGCCGAGGAGCTGGGCAAGTTTGCAGATGAGCTGGAACAGGCCGAAGATTTCGATGCCGCACTGCAGAAGCTTGTCTGCCGCACATTTACCCAGCATCAGCGGATTATCTTCAATGGCAACGGCTATTCCTCCGACTGGACCGAAGAGGCTGCGAACCGCGGACTAAGCAATTACCCCTCCACCGCTAAGTGCCTGCCCACCTACATCGACCAAAAGAACATTGATCTTGTGACACGCCACGGCATTTACACGGAAGATGAATTCCGGGCAAGACACGAAATCCATCTGGATGCCTATCGCAAGATCATCAATATCGAAGCAAAAACCTGCATTGATATGGTGCTGCATCAGGTCCTGCCGGCAGCATTGCATTATTCGAGAGATCTGTGCAATAGCATTAAAACAAAGAAAGAATTGGGCATTGCCTGCGAAGCTGAAATGCAGATCGCACAGAAACTGTCCAAGAGTTCCGATGCTCTGTATCTGTGCTGCGAGAGATTGCAGCGGGATCTGGTTCACATTCCCGAGGGCAAAGAAAACATCGTCAATTACTACCACGATGTCATCGTTACCGATATGGAAGCCCTGCGGGCGCAGGCGGACATTCTGGAAGCATTGACTGACAAGAGTTACTGGCCTTACCCTACATATTCCGATCTGCTGTTCTACTAAACGAAAACATCGGGTGCGAAATTCGCACCCGATGTTTCTTATTTACCTGTAGACCCAAAACCGCCGTCAGAGCGGTCTGTATCCGCCAGCTCAGTCACTTCCGTAAAGCCAGGGGTAAATACCGGCGTAATCACCAATTGGGCGATCCGCTCACCGTGGGCAATCTCCTGGGGCATATTGCCGTGGTTATGAAGCACCACCATAAATTCACCACGGTAGTCGCTGTCCACCACACCCACCTTGTTTGCCGGCGCCAAACCCCGTTTACAGGCAAGACCGCTGCGGGCATAGATAAATCCAGCATAGCCCTGTGGAATTTCCATTGCAAGGCCGGTAGGTACAAATACAGACTCCCCGGGGCCAATGGTAATATTTTCATCCAAACAGGCGTACAAATCTGCACCGGCTGCCTCTATTGAGCCGTAAGTGGGCAATATCGCTTTTTCTTTTAACTTCTTAACCCGAATCTTTTCCATTATTTTATCCCCTTTCCGTGCCCCTGCCAATCTTCCCAGAGAACTACCTCTCCTTTTTGTAACGATGCGGGCACATCTATGATCCTTTGGTTGGAAGAACCCCGAAACCGCAGGCTTAAGTCTTTTTGCACTTCAATGAACGGTCCATCTACCAGGACATCCAGGTAACTGATGTACTCCTTGGTAATTTCCCAAGGACCAAGCCGTCCGGCCAGAATATCTTTATCAAACAGGTATCCTGAAAAGGCCCATATGGATTTCTGGGGATACTTCTTCTTGATCTGACGCAGAAGGCACAAAATATCCGGTTGATTTTGCGGCTCAAATGGCTCACCCCCCAGAAGCGTCAATCCCTGTACATAGTCCGGCGCCAACATCTGGAGGATCGTGTCTACCGTCTCCTGAGTAAAGGGCTCACCATAACCAAAGTCCCATGCTACTGCATTAAAACAACCTTTGCAGCGGTGGGTGCAACCGGACACAAACAGGCTCACACGCACACCGGGGCCATTAGCAATATCACAATTTTTTATGGTTGCGTAATTCATTACGTTACCTCCAAGTTTTCCTTCAGAAAGTCCGTTACCGTTTTTGTATATCGGGGGCGATCAACCAAAAAGCTAACGCCGTGGTCAGCCCCCTCTACAAGCAGCAATGTCTTTTTACCGGCACAGGCATCGTACCCGCGCCGCGTCATTTCACAGGGTACAAAGCCGTCATTGACCCCGTGGACCATCATAACAGGAAGCTTGCTGTGGCGTAAGGATTTTGTCGTATCCTTTTCTGTCAAACTAAAACCTGCCAGCAGTCGGGCGAACAGATCAGCCACCCACAGGCTGGGACCTGCAGGAAGATGAATAGTGTTGCGGTATACAGTGGCGATGATCTCCTTTGGCGATGTAAAACCGCAATCGGCGATGATACCCCGCACATTATCCGGCAGGTCCGCATCCGCAAGGTACAGCATAGTACTGGCGCCCATGGACAGACCGCTAAGAATCATCGGTAAGTAACCGATATTTTCGTTGTGATAGCGAATCCATCCCTGCATATCCCGGCTTTCCTTCACGCCGAAGGTAATAAATTTACCTTCGCTTTTCCCGTGGGCGCGCTGATCTACTACTAAAATATTCAGACCCTTGTTATGATAAAAATCAAAAACCTCTCCGAATTCCAGGCACTTATTGCTGCGGTACCCATGGGCAAGCAAAATCGTGCCAATGGGAGCATCAGATGGGACAAACTCACCGTATAACATCAGCCCATCATCACTTTTAATCTTCACCGGCCGGGCATTGTGTTCCTTCAAAAAACGGTGACCGGCAAGAATATTTTGGTAGTATTTTTCGTAGGGCGTATTTAGGATTTCTTCTTCTACCAGCCAATTGATCTCTTTTCTGCGCACACAGCCCAGCAGAAAGACCAGAAGTCCGCTGCAAAGCATCAACGCCACAACAGCCAGCAGAAAAAAGATCAAAATTGGCATAAATGTTTACTCCTTCTTTCCAAGCTTGGAAAACCACTTAAAGGTCATTGGCCACAGAATTCCTGCAAACACAACCACAAGGAAATAGCGCACCGCTCTGCCAAAATATTCGCCAAGCAGCATATTTAGCAGCGGCTTTGTTCCGCTTTTTACCACCAAGACCAATATAAGGCCCACAACGACCTTTAGAATTTGCGCCCACCAAACTGCGTTTGTTTTGAATTTTAACCATTTTTCGTCAATCCAGTACACCGCCAGCATACCAAGTAAAGCGCCAAGCAGTGTATAGGCGTTCTGAAGCCCGGATTCATAGTTATGGGGATCAATATCCTGCGGAAAAGGATAGAACTCTACAAAGCACAGATAGCCCACCGCAAGCAGCAGCATAATCCCAAGGAGCGTAGGCATTCGTGTATGCTCCTTGCCCAAAATCAGCGGTCGGAACACAAAGATTAAAAGCAGCGCGATGGCGATGGAAACCACAACATCCAGAGGCGTATGGACACCGATATACATTCTGGAAATTGGCACAAGAACTGCAATAACAATCGCTATGATGCGGATGATTTTCTTCTTTGAAACACATGCGATGCTGCCGAATGTCCCCACCGCACTCTGCGTGTGCCCACTGGGGAAACTATAGCCGGAGGCCGCCTCCCGGGCCTGCTCTAAGATAGTAAAATTCTCATCCAATACCCATGGGCGGGGAATGCGAAAACAAAGCTTCAAAAACTGATTTGCCAGTGTCCCCACAAAGCCTACAGACAGGGTGTAGTATCCAATATATTTATCCACACACCAGAACAGGATCAGCGCAATCACAAGAAATGCCGTTTCCTCGCCCAATGTAGTAACTGCCAGCATAAATTCATTTAACACAGGCACCCGGATTTTTTCCAGAAAGTATAAAAACTGCATACGCGCCCTCCTTTTTAATCCATCGGGAATATTATACACTTCCGCCGATAAAAAGGCAATGGCGACTATTGCATTTTCCCCAAAAGCGGGTATACTAAAGAAAAGTATTTCTCACCAGGAGGTATCTTATGCCTTATTACTTTTACGGCTTTGATTGGACTTATATTTATATTGTGCTCCCCTGCCTTATCCTTGCTATGGTGGCCAGCGCAAAGGTCAACAGTACATTCAAGCGTTATTCCAAGCAGATTTCTGCTCGGGGAATCACCGGTCACGATGCTGCTAAGCGGGTTCTGCGAGCCAATGGCGTTACGAATGTATCGATTGAACGCGTGGCCGGCAATCTCACAGACCACTACGACCCCAAGGCCAATGTGATCCGCCTGTCCGCCCCTGTCTATGACAGTGCATCCACCGCTGCCATCGGTGTTGCCTGCCACGAGGCCGGTCACGCTGTGCAGTACGCAGAAGAATACGCGCCCATCAAGCTGCGGGCAGCTATCATTCCGGTGACCAACATTGGCTCCAGACTGGCGATGCCTTTGATCCTTTTGGGCATTCTGTTCGGGTCTCTGGGAAATTATTCCTACACACTGGTGTATTTAGGTATTGCCATGTTTGCATTGAGTCTGGTATTCCAACTGGTGACACTTCCCGTTGAGTTTAATGCCAGTCGCCGGGCCATGCGGGCCATTGAGGATACAGAAATTCTTTCAGACCAAGAACTAAAAGGCGCACGAAAGACCCTTACCGCTGCGGCAATGACCTATGTTGCCGCTGTTGCAGTCTCTGCCGCCCAATTGCTGCGGCTGGTCCTGCTCTTTGGCGGTCGCAGAAGAAATGACTGATTTTTCCCCCGCCCCGGTATTGACAACCGGGGCGGATTTCATTATAATTTGTGTGAAAAGTATGAAAAGTAGGAAAGAGGTGGTCAGATGGCCGGAGGAAAACACATCCTGGGAAAAGGCAATTCCAAGCGGGTTTTCGGTACTGCCAAGGTCGGTGACCGCGGACAGATTGTTATCCCCAAAGAAGCGCGGGAACTGTTCAATATCCAGCCCGGAGACACATTGCTGATTTTGGGTGAAGAAAACAAGGGATTGATCGTATCCCGCCCGGAGTTGTTACGGGATCTTGCAGATGAAATTTTTGAAGGTGACAGGTAAGAAATATGGAAGAATTACTGGAATTATATAACACAATGGGCATTAGCCCTGCCGTTTACCATTACGGCGAGCAAGCATTGGAGCGGTTAAAAGAGCGGTTTCAGAGAATTGATATGATCGCTGAGCACAACCAGGCAAAGGTGATTGCTGCTATGCAGAAAAACCGCGTGTCTGCTGCCTGCTTTGCTGCTACCACAGGCTACGGATATGATGATGTGGGCCGTGACAATTTAGAAAAAGTCTATGCCGATGTGTTCCACACGGAGGCCGCCCTGGTCCGGCCGCAGATCACTTGCGGCACTCACGCGCTAACCGTTGCACTGTCAGCCAACCTTCTGCCCGGTGACGAACTACTCTCCCCTGTTGGTCTGCCTTATGACACCCTACAGGAGGTGATTGGCATTCGCCAAAGTCCATGTTCTTTAAAGGAGTACGGCGTTTCCTACCGGCAGGTGGATCTGTTGCCAGACGGCAGCTTTGACTATGAGAATATCCGCAAGGCAATCAACCAAAAGACAAAGCTTATTACCATCCAACGGTCCAAAGGCTATGCCACCCGGCCCAGCTTCTCTGTCAAGCAGATTGGTGAACTGATCGCATTTGTGAAAGCTGTAAAGCCGGATGTTATCTGTATGGTAGATAACTGCTATGGAGAATTTGTTGAAACCATTGAGCCCTCTGATGTAGGCGCGGATATGGTGGTTGGTAGTCTCATTAAAAATCCCGGCGGCGGTCTTGCTCCTATCGGTGGCTACATTTGCGGCACTGCAGAATGTGTGGAGCGGTGCGCATATCGACTGTCTGCTCCCGGCCTGGGACAGGAGGTTGGTGCCAATCTTGGTCTGATGCCTGCGCTGTATCAAGGCTTCTTCCTGGCACCTACTGTGGTGGCAGGCGCGGAAAAGGGCGCTATCTTTGCAGCCAACCTCTATGAGCCTTTAGGTTTTAAATGCGTCCCCAACGCCACAGAGAGCCGTCACGATATTATTCAGGCCGTCGAGCTGGGCAGTGAAGAAGGTATGATCGCCTTCTGTAAGGGCATCCAGGCCGCAGCGCCGGTGGATTCCTTTGCCACACCCCTGCCTTGGGATATGCCCGGCTATAAGGACAAGGTTATTATGGCCGCAGGCGCATTTGTGCAGGGCTCCTCTATTGAATTATCCGCAGACGGACCTGTCCGTCCTCCCTATGCCGTGTATTTCCAGGGCGGTCTGACCTGGTGTCACGCAAAGCTGGGTATTCTGATGAGTCTGCAGAAAATGGTAGATGCTGGGCTTGTAACTCTTGCTTAAGAATATCAGGGACACGGATCCCTAAAAAATAACATAATAGAAAGAAGCGTATATTATGTCTTGGTTATTCTTTTCCATCGCAACCGCCCTTTTATGGGGCGCAGCAGAACTCTTTTACAAAAAGGGCGCGCTGCCTAATGAAAAATATTCTCACCTGAAGATCTGTGTCTGCGTAGGCGCTGTCATGGGCGCACATGCCATCTTTACCCTACTGACAAAGGATATCAATTACGATCCTATCAACCTGATCCGCTATCTGCCGGTATCTTTGTTGTACATCATTTCTATGGCATTTTCCTATTTTGGAATGCGCTTTTTGGAAGAATCTATTTCCGACCCCATTGAGAACACCTCCGGCGCCATTTGCAGCTTGCTGTGCGTTATTTTCTTAAAAGAGTCTCTGACTCCCCTGTCTGTTATTTCCATTATTATTATTGTGATTGGTGTTCTGGGCGTTGGTTTCCTGGAAAACAAGGGTGAAACGCTAAGAAAGAAGCACCTGGGCAAAAAACTTGCAATCGTGGCTTTCTGCATGCCCTTTGTTTATGCAGCTCTGGATGCTTTCGGCTCCTTCGTCGATATTTTCTATCTGGACGACTTTGCCAGCACCCCCCTGATCGGTGTAACGGAAGATACCATCGAAGATGTTGCCAATACCAGCTACGAGCTGACCTTTGCTCTGTTTGCTTTGGGTCTGTTCATCTTTATGAAAGCAAAGAAGGTTAAGTTTGGCCCCATTCCTCAGCACAAGGATAAGATCCTCGCTGCTGTGTTTGAAACCGCCGGACAGTTTACTTACGTGTATGCCTTGAGCGGAAACGGCGCAATTGCGGCACCGATTATTTCCTCTGTTTGCATTGTTTCTTTGCTGCTCTCCCGCATTTTCCTGAAAGAAAAACTTTCCTGGAAAACCTACGCCTTTATTACCGTTGTGATTATTGGTATCCTCTTGTTGGCAGTAAGCGAAGAACTCTAACACAATCAAAGCAAAAAGCGTTATAGGATGACTCCTATAACGCTTTTTTATGTAATTTTCGAATCAATTCCAACGGTCCGTACATCACAAGCAGCACACCGGCAATAATAACCGGGAATCCCAAAAGGTGATTGCCCCACATCTGTTCAAACAGATACAAAGGATTCCCCGAATCTGCTGACATCAAAAACATAAAGTTTGTATCCAGCAGCAGATTGATACCATAAATGGGAACCGCGATCAAGCAAAGTAATCCCAGGGACTTGGGAAGATATTTTAGCTCCGGTTGAATATCCTTATTCACTGTTAAAACAACTGGATACAACATCAGCAGAATATGTACGGTAAAGCTATGCCAGTGCATTCCCGTGGTAATAGGCAATTTGGTCCATGTGGGAAACAGCATCGCTGCAAGAGCGCCGGGAATGCACACCGTATAAAGAAAATTATCCAGTATTTTTGAGGGTTTGTATGCGTGTACAGCAATCACAAAAATGTTAATACTGCAAAGATGTAAAGGCAAATAGCCTGTTGAATAATTACCGCCAAAAAACAAAATTGCCATCTTGAACAGTTCATCGCACACCAGCAAACCGGCGATAATTTTTCTATAGCAACCCCTTCCCGCTGGATTCAGGCATTTGTAAGCAAAACTGCATACCAAAATAGCGACCAAGCATACAGCCAGCCACACCAAATGCAGTGGACCAAATAGCGAAAAGCCCAAACCCGCAGGAATCGTTTCTGTAGTATCCAGAAAATGTGACATTTCTCTGTCTCCTGTTTTAGAATTAGGATTTATTTTCCGCTTTTTTGTTTCAATAGGTTAAATTTGATATCCCAAAGCTTCTGGGACAAGTCCACATAATAGGTGTGAGGATTGTCAAAACGCTTTACTTCGTCCCAAAGCTTGTCCACCTGCTCAAGGCAGTAGTTACGGATCTCATCAATGTCAGGACACTGATATACCAGTTCGCCATTCTTAAAAATAGGAACCTGCAGTTCCTTAGCTGTGAAATCATACACAGTCTTAGTCTTCCAGGTAGCATCCGGGTCAAAGATTTCCAGATCCTTACTGTCGTCCACAGTTTCGTCATAGACACACAGATAATCGGCTATTGCCTTGCCCGTGTGGTTTCCGAAAAAGCGGTACAATTTTTTATAGTGGGGGTTGGTGATCTTACCGGTATTTTCAGAAATCTTGATCTTGGGAAGGATTGCACCGTCTTTATCCTCCACCGCTGTCAGCTTATAAACACCGCCAAAGACCGGCTCGGATTTTGCGGTAATCAACCGCTCACCAACGCCGAACATATCGATCTGCGCGCCCTGATGCAGCAGGTCTTCAATGATATACTCATCTAAGGAGTTGGAAACAGAGATCTTGCACTCCGTCCAACCGGCTTCGTCCAACATTTTCCTTGCTTCACGACTTAAATAGGCCATGTCACCGGAGTCAAGGCGGATACCGCACTTGGTAATGCCCATGGGCTTGAGCACCTCATTAAAGGCCTTAATAGCATTGGGAACGCCGGATTTCAGGGTGTTATAGGTGTCAACAAGCAGTGTTGCATTGTTGGGATACATCTGGCAATAGGCTTTAAATGCCTCATACTCTGTATCAAACATCTGCACCCACGCATGGGCCATTGTACCGCCTGCGTAAACGCCAAACAGTTGGTCGGAGATGGTGCAGGCCGTACCGTTGCAGCCACCGATATAAGCAGCTCTTGCGCCTAAAATAGCCGCATCTGCGCCCTGGGCTCGGCGGGAACCGAATTCCAGGACAGTACGACCCTTAGCGGCGCGCACAACCCGGTTTGCCTTCGTCGCGATCAGACTCTGGTGATTGATAGAAAGCAGAATGAAGGTTTCCATCAGCTGAGCTTCGATGGCAGGGGCGCGCACAGTGATGATGGGTTCCTTGGGGAAGATTGGCGTACCCTCAGGAACTGCCCAAATATCGCCGGTAAAGCGAAAATCTGCCAGATATGCCAAGAACTCCTCGCTAAATAGCTTCCTGCCCCGCAAATAGGCAATATCTTCCGCCGTAAAATGCAAATTTTGAATGTAGTCAATGATCTGCTCCAGACCGGCCGCAATGGCAAAGCCGCCATTGTCAGGACACTGGCGGAAAAACACATCAAAGTAGCAGATTCTATCCTTGTAACCCTTTTCAAAATAGCCGTTACCCATTGTCAGCTCGTAAAAATCACAGAGCATCGTCAAATTCAGCTTGTCCGGCATTGCCATAGTCAGCACCTCACATATAATAGTGGCTTCATTATAGGTTAGAATTGCAGAAATTGCAATCCTTTTTTATTGACATACCAACACTTTTCGACTATATTATGGAAAAAGGAATGGAGGTAATTCTATGGAAATTACAGTTGGAATGATTGGTAGCGCATCCACCGTTGCAGAACGGGAGGATACTGCATACGAAGTTGGATCCGGCTCTTTGTTGGTGTATGCAACTCCCTGTATGGTCGCGCTGATGGAAGGCGCGGCCTGCGATGCCATCGCTGCTGCACTGCCAGAGGACAAGACCTCAGTTGGCACCGAGCTGCAAATCAGCCATATCTCTGCTACACCGGTGGGCCTTGAGGTCCGGGCTGAGGCGGAGGTTACTGCGATTGATGGCAACACGCTCACCTTCCGGGTCACTGCATTTGATGAAGCTGGTAAAATTGGCGAAGGCACACATAAGCGCGTGATCGTCACCACCCAAAAATTCTTGGACAGAACCTATTCCAAGTTATAAAAAAGAGGGATTAATATGAACAAATTCAAAGCATTTTTGCAGCGGAAGAATATTATTTTTTCAGGCAAGCGGTACGGTATCGATGCATTGGGCGCTATGGCCCAAGGCCTGTTCTGCACCCTGCTTGTCGGTACGATTCTCAACACCATCGGTCAGCAATTCAACATCGCCTTTTTGAATAAGATCATCGTTACATTAAAGAGCGGTGAAAATGTCATTCATTATACGGTTGGCGGACTGGCCTCCGCTATGGTTGGTCCCGGCATTGCGGTAGCCATTGGCTTTGCGTTGGGTTGCCCCCAATTGGTGCTTTTCTCGCTGATCCCCGTTGGCTTCGCAGCCAATGCTATGGGTGGCGCAGGCGGCCCTCTTGCCGTTTATTTTGTGGCGATCATTGCCTCTGAGTGCGGCAAACTGGTATCTAAGGAGACAAAGATTGATATTCTGGTAACGCCCATCGTTACGATCCTCGTTGGTATCGGCATTTCCTATCTCATCGCCGCCCCCATCGGAACTGCCGCATCTGCCGTTGGTACAGCTGTAAAATGGGCAACCGAGCAGCAACCCTTCCTGATGGGCATTCTGGTTTCTGTGATTATCGGCATTGCGCTGACGCTTCCCATCAGCTCTGCCGCAATCTGCGCCGCATTGAGCTTAACCGGTCTTGCCGGCGGCGCAGCCGTTGCCGGTTGTTGTGCCCATATGGTAGGTTTTGCCGTTATGAGCTTTCAAGAAAATCGTTGGGGCGGTTTAGTTGCGCAAGGCATCGGCACCAGCATGCTGCAAATGCCTAACCTGGTAAAAAATCCCCGTTGCTGGATCCCCCCTGTTTTAGTATCTGCCATTACCGGTCCTCTGGCAACCTGCCTGTTCAAGCTGCAGATGAACGGCGCGCCGGTCTCCTCCGGCATGGGCACCTGCGGTCTGGTGGGCCAGATCGGTGTCTACACCGGCTGGGTAAACGATGTTGCAGCCGGCACAAAGGCTGCAATCACCACTATGGATTGGGTTGGATTGGTATTGATCTGCTTTGTCCTGCCTGCAATCCTCAGTTGGGCATTTTGTCTGATTCTACGGAAATGGAATTGGATCAAAGAGGGCGATCTGAAACTGAATCTGTAATACATAAGAGCCGCACGGTTACACCGTGCGGCTCTTTTCTTATATTTCTTGTCTGCCTTCCAGGGCGCGGGATATGGTCACCTCATCAGCATATTCCAGCTGGCTGCCAACCGGCACGCCGTAGGCAAGCCGTGTCACCTTGACCTCCATAGGTCGCAGCAGACGGGAGATGTACATCGCCGTTGCCTCACCCTCAGTATCCGGATTGGTAGCCATAACCACCTCGCGGACACCACCCTTGGCCACCCGCTGTAAAAGTTCCTTCACACGAATATCATCCTGGGTGACATGATTTAACGGAGAAATTACGCCATGCAGCACATGGTACAAGCCGTTAAATTCCCGGCTTCGCTCCATTGCAATCACATCTTTCGGCTCAGCCACCACACAGATAATGCTCTGATCCCTGGTATCGTCATCGCAGATAGGACATATTTCTTTATCTGTCAAATTTTGACAGACCGGGCAGGTATGGACCATACGCTTTGCCTCCACAATGGCATCGGCAAAGGCTTGCGCCTCATTCTCCGGGAGGCTCAGCACATAGAACGCCAAGCGCTGGGCCGTCTTGCCGCCAATACCGGGAAGCTTTGAAAACTGGTCTGTCAAGTCTTGCAAAGACGCAGGAAAATACTGCATAGTTCCTCCTTAGAATAGGCCGCCCAAATTCAAGCCACCGGTCAGCTTGGACATATTGTTTGCAGAATCCACATCGGCAGACCGCATAGCCTCATTAATGGCAGCAATAACCATATCCTGCAGCATCTCCACATCGTCGGGATCCACAGCTTCAGGATTGATCTGCAGAGAAACTACCTCGTGCTTGCCGTTGACCTCTGCCTTCACCATGCCGCCGCCTGCAGCTGCGGTATAGGTCTTATTTTCCATTTCTTCCTGCATACGCAGCATTTCTTGTTGCATTTTCTGGGCCTGCTTGATCATTGCAGCTTGATTCATACCGCCCATACCGCCGGGCATGCCGCGGAAACCACCTTTCGCCATTTCAAATACTCCTTAATCCTGTTTAATATTAATAACGCCGGAATGCTCTCTGCCAAATTGTAGGAGCTGTTCCATCTGTCCGTTCTGAATGCCGCTCTTGTCAGAGGCGATCACGCGGATCGGCCGTCCCAACTTTGCGGATGCCTTTCGAGCAACGACCTCCAACACATCCGGCTTGTCCACCGTAACCTTGGCAAAGTCACTATTGCACAAAAGAACCAGTACATCTCCCTTAAGGATACCCTGCACCAAACCGTTTGCCGCAAAGAAACCCAATGCCGGGGGTTTTAATTCCAATCTCACCTGAGAACAGATCTCCAGCCAAAAGCCGGCAGGCGCCTCATCCACAATCTCTGCCGACGTGATCTCCGGCACAATCGGCAACTGGGGGATTTCTTCCATAGGTTCATCTTCAGCAGCAGGCGCAGGCTGTGAGCGAACGGTAAAGCTGCCGCTGCTGATCTGCTCTTCCAATCGGGAGAGCCGTGTATTGAGACTTTGGGCATCCAATTGTAGTTCCGGCTGACACAGACGCATAATGCACAGTTCTGTGTCCATACGCCGGCTTGCACTCCTTGCAAATCCAGCTGCCGTTTGCTGAATCAGCGACAGCATACGCACCAGCTCTGCAGCGGTAAACCGCTGGGACAGCTGCTTAACCTCTCCATCCGATGCCACACCGGACAGTAAGCTAATTGCCTCCCGGGGCGCTGACTGCACGATCATAAAATCACGGGTCAGGCAGGCAAGTTCGTCCAACAACGCGCCCATATCCTTACCCTCGGCATAGAATCGATTCAGCAGAGAAAGAGCTTCTGCAGTATTGTGGTCCGCAATGGCTGCCATCAGCTTTCCGCACTCCTGAATGCCGGCAATCCCCAGACATGCATAAACCTTTTCAGCGGTCAGGTCGCCGGTGGTAGCCGATGCGCACTGATCCAACAGGCTCAAGCCGTCACGCATACCGCCATCTGCCAGCCGCGCAAGCACCCGGGCAGCAGTATCGTCCAGTTCGATATTCTCTTGATAAGCCACATATTGCAGTCTGGCTGCAATATCGTCTTGTCCGATCCTGCGGAAGGAGAATCGCTGACAACGGGACAGAATGGTCGCTGGCACCTTGTGCAGTTCCGTGGTTGCCAGGATAAACAGCAAATGCTCCGGCGGCTCCTCAATAATCTTTAGAAGCGCGTTGAAGGCCGAGATGGAAAGCATATGCACCTCGTCAATGATATACACACGCATTTTCACTTGCGAAGGTGTATAAATGGCATCATCGCGCAGGTCGCGGACATTGTCAACACCGTTATTGGAGGCTGCATCAATCTCCAGCACATCCATACAAGACCCGGAATCAATAGCCAGGCAGGACGGGCAACGGTTACAGGGATTGCCATCCTGGGGATTCTCGCAGTTGACTGCCTTAGCCAGGATTTTGGCACTGCTGGTTTTGCCTGTTCCCCGGGAACCGGTGAACAGGTACGCGTGGCTCAGTTTTCCGCTTTGCAGCTGGGTCTTCAGCGTCTGCGTAACAGCCATTTGCCCTACCACATCATCAAAGGTCTGTGGTCTGTATTTTCGGTACAGTGCCTGATACATAATAACCTCCAATAGAATAATTCCGGCTCATAACAAGATCGCACACCCACATTTGAACCTGCTCAATGCCCGGTATCCCAGCAGCCAGCTCAGAAACGGCAACCCCACGGCACACAGAAAGATCCGCTTAATGCTGCTTGGTTCCCCACCTGACATGGTTCACGGGATTCTGTTGCGTAAGACCGTTTCGTCAACACCGCTTACAGGGTCCGGACAGCACTGAAACAGGCCCGGGTGTGGGAATTCATCCCTGCTGTAGCGGATTGCAGGAAAAGGGCACCGCTAACTCCCCGACTAGTGCGACCTTGTTATGAGCCGGAACGCCATAACAAGGGTATTGTATTAGTTGATCTTGGACTCAATAAAGTCAGCCAGTTCCTGGAATGTGGTGATCTTCTGATCCTCCATTTCCAGTTCGACACCCAGCTCAGTCTCCAAATCCATAATCATTTCCACGATATCCAGAGAGTCAATACCAAGGCTCTCAAAAGTGCTGGCGGGGGTGATATCTTCCGGATTCAGATCAAGCTGCTTTGCTGCATAGGAAACCAGTTTATCGTACATATTTCTATACCTCCAAATCGGTCATTTGCATAGTGATATTTTAGTACATGAGCCATAGTTTGTCAATCACAGTTTTTCACCGCCATACCGGCCGCATATCCGGTGGCCCAGGCGATTTGCAGATTAAATCCGCCAGTGTAGGCGTCGCAATCGATAATCTCACCGGCAAAGTACAACCCACGGACAAGTTTTGATTCCATAGTCCTGGGATCAATCTCTGAGGTCTTAATGCCGCCAGAAGTAATGATGGCCTCGGCCACCGGCCGCTTCCCCGTAATGGTAACCGGAAACGCTTTTAGCAATTCAACCAGTCCTCTGCGTTGCTGCTTGGTTAAGGAATTTGCCTGCAGATCAGCAGGAATTGCGAGCAGCTCCAGTACTACTGGAATCATTGACCGAGGCAACAGATCCGTCAGCGCATTTTCCATTGTGCGATTCTTATAGGTATCCAAATCCCGGAGGATACGGTCATTGAGCTTATTTTCATCCAACGCCGGTTTCAGATCAATCAGTAATTTGCAGCCATCGCCCTTTAAATGGGCGCTGGCGCTGAGGACTGTAGGCCCGGAAACGCCAAAATGGGTAAATAACAACTCGCCAAAGTCTTTAAACAAGACCTTGCCTTTTTCGTTTAGGAGCTTTACAGCCACATTCCGCAGGCTCAGACCCTGCATACGCTGGCAGGTATCCCCTGCCGTTTCCAACGGCACCAAGGAGCCCTGGGGTGTTATGACTGTATGTCCCCATTTGGCAGCCATTGCATAGCCGTCGCCGGTAGAGCCGGTTGCAGGATAGGATACGCCACCGGTGGATAGAATCACCGCTTTTGCATGATATATACCGCTGCGGGTCTTGACACCAACAGCAACACCGTCGTCAACAATAATATCCAGAACCTTTTCTTTTTTTACTGTGATCATTAACTCCCGCATTCTATTCTGCAGGCACTCCAGCACCGATTGGGATCGGTCACTTACGGGAAACACGCGATTGCCCCGTTCCGTTTTTAACGGGCAGCCGTTATTCTCAAAGAAGTTCTTAATATATTCCGGCGGGCAATTTTCCATTGCGCTGTACAGAAATCTGCCGTTTCGCGGTACATTCTGCAATACCTCCTGGGCAGAGCAATCGTTTGTAACATTGCACCGACCCTTGCCGGTAATCAGCAATTTTTTGCCCAACCGGTCATTGGCCTCAAAAAGCAGGACACCCATACCCCGTCCGGCGGCGGTAATAGCCGAAAACATCCCTGCAGGTCCGCCACCGATCACAATCACATCTGTATTCATAAGAAACACCAAAATCCTATGTTCAAGTTTCGTCCAAGAGCTGCTGTACTTCCTGCGGGGTCAATTTCCGCCACTTACCCATTGGCAGGCTGCCCAAAAGCAAGGGACCTTCCGCAATCCGTACCAACCTTGTTACTGACATGCCGGCCATATCACACATTCTACGCACCTGCCGGTTTCTTCCCTCGTGAATAACCACTTCCAGCTCTGCAGAGCCGTCTGCATCGCTGCGTATCAACCGAACGGAGGGTTTTGCAATGGTATAGCCGTCCAGCGTGATTGGTTGGCTGAGACGGTCCAGCGCCTCCGGTGTAAACCCGGTAACTATTACCCGGTAGGTCTTATTAACCTCGTGCTTAGGGTGCATCAGCCGATTGGCAAAGTCGCCGTCATTTGTCAGCAGTAACAGGCCCTCTGAATCCATATCCAACCGGCCTACAGGGTAGACCCGTGTGCCGCACTCGCTGACCAATTGGGCAACATTGCGTCTGCCCTTTTCATCGGACAGGGTTGTTACATAGCCTCTTGGCTTATGCAGCATAATGTACGTGTGTTCACCGCCGGACGGGATCGGTTTCCCGTCCAGCAATATTCTATCGATATCTGGGTCAGCCGATTCACCAAGCAGGCAAACACGACCGTTACAGGTAACCCGTCCGGCAGCAATCATTTCCTCAGCCTTTCGCCGGGATGTGACTCCCCGGGACGCTATGATTTTCTGTATGCGTTCGATCATCATTTACCTCCTTTTAAACAGCTTCTCCCATAGAGAGGGTTCATCAATAATCTCCATTTCAACAGTTTGGCCGTAAACCAACGGAATCTTCCCAACAGTCTTTCCGTTGAGACACACATGGGCAAAACCGGCTTCCTGCCCCTGCACAATCGGTGCATAGACAAACCCCGGTTGGGACAGAACAATTTGCGGTTTCTCATCATTTGACAGTGCATAGGAAAAATCCGCGGTCGCCAGCAATTCCACTTTGGATTGTCCGCCGGAAATCACCGGGATCGTCCCCATGCAGTCACCGGACTGCACAATCTGCCGGACGGTATAATTGGCAAAGCCGGTTTCCATCAGCTGCTGATGATCAGCCCAGTCATTTCTGTCATTCATTGTGACGGCGATCAGCCGCCGGCCCTGCCGTTTGCAGCTGGATACCAAAATCCGTCCGGCTGCCTTTGTAAAGCCGGTTTTTACGCCGTCAGCGCCCTCCAGCAACCAAAGGAGTTTATTGTGGTTTCGCAGGTTGCGATCGCCCACAGTAACTGTTTTTGTGGAAACCGTTTTAAAAAAAATGGGGTTTTCCATAGCATAAGCTGCCAGAATGGCCATATCTCGGGCAGTTGAATAATGCCCGGGACTGTCTAAACCGTTGGGGTTAACAAAATGGGTATTATGCATACCCAGACAATGGGCCTTATCATTCATTAGCTCCGCAAAGCCCTCCACCGTACCGCCACAGTATATAGCAAGGGCCACGGCGGCATCATTACCGCTATGCAGCATCAACCCGTATAACAGATCCTGTACTGTGAGGATCTCGCCGGCCTTCAAATACATAGAAGATCCTTCTATCCCCACCGCTTCCTGGGGAACGCGGACCCTGTCCAGCACATTGGTTTGCTCGCAAACCACCAGCGCCGTCATTATCTTGGTGGTACTGGCAATCAGACTTTGTTTGTCCGCATTCTTTTCATAAAGTACACGGCCGGTCTGCGCGTCCATTAAAATAGCATTTTGCGCAGATACTGCTTTACAAGGCAAAGCAAGGGCAGCAGCCAGTAATGCAGCTGCCACCCCGGCAAATAATCGTTTCATTTCATCACCCGAGGATAGTCTCCCCGGTGAAACATCATTTATTCTGCTTTTTCTCCCAGTGGGAATCAATGAAGCTGGTAATCTTATCCAGTGTATCAGGAACCATTTCCACAATGCGATCTGCTGTGGTATTGGCAGGCGCAGCCACAGGCAGCATACGCACACTGCCGTCTTTAATGATAATGAACGCAACCGGGGTTACTTTCACCCCTGCGCCCACACCGCCGCCGAAATTTTCCTGGGCGGATGTGTTTTTTGTAGAAAAATCCGACCCGCCGCCACCAAAACCGATACTGATCTTGGAAATAGGCACGATGGTCACATCACCGGTAGTAATCGCTTCGCCCACAACAGAATTGGCATCCACCATTTCCCGGATCTTAGACATAGTATTCTCCAGCATATTGGGAAGATTCTTACTCATATTTGAGCACCGCCTTTTTGTAATTTTTTCAGTTCAAGAAGTTCTTTGATCACTTTTATACCATGCCGCGAAAGCAAATGCAGCGTTCTGCCGAGGGTAATGGTGGCATTTACCTTTGCATAGATTCGCGTCTTATCTCCGGCAAAATCACAATCCACAGACAGATCCCGCTTTTTGATTACAAATAACCGTTCCAGCTGCGGAATCAACGCCCCGAGTGCCGCCCAGGCCCGGCCGTAATTCACTGCAAGGTCACAGGGATCTTCTCCGACAAGGGTAAGCCTCAGCTGTAAATCACGAATGCGGATTTTTCTGCGGAACTGGCCTAAAAAATCAAAAATCGCCCGGACTACAGGTTTAAAATCCCGGTAACTCCCGCCTTTTTGGGAAAACTGCTTGCGGTTTTGGGATTCTTTCTTTTTTGCTTTTGTCTTTCCCGGGTAAACACGAAATCGAAACGGTCCCACCAAAAGCCACACACCGGGGTCATCTTCCCGATATTCGGCGCAGAATCCCAAAGGGAAAAAGGCCAGGCTGCACAGTACGGCCAAAATAATCAGCCCTACCATACTCAGACCTCCTCAATGGTCATCTGGTCCGGGTCCACAGTTTCCTGGGGCAGCTCCGGCTCGCTGAGGCTCACCTTTTCAATAGGCGGTAAGTCTTCCAAGGAGCTGAGTCCGAAGGTACGCAGGAAATTTGCTGTGGTGCGATACAAAATAGGTCTTCCCGGTACATTAAGCCGACCGGCATCTTCTATAAGCTTTTTATTCAGCAGAGCGCCGATGGAATAGCTGCTATCCACGCCGCGTAGCTGCTCCACCATAGCCTTGGTGGCTGGCTGGTAATAAGCAATGATCGTCAGCGCTTCCAGCTGGGATGCGGACAGCTTGGGCGGCTTACGGGTCTCCAGTGCCTGGGTAATGTAATCCGCCATTTCGCCGGAGGATACCATCTGATACCCCTTCTCCAGCTTTAAAATACGAATACCGCGACGGTTAAAGGCCAGCTCGTCCGCCAAGGCATCGGTAGCGGCTACCACAGCCTTTTCATCTGCCTCCAGTACGCCAACAAGCTGCGCCACATCTACCCGCTCACCGGCGGCAAACAAGATGGCTTCAATGGCCCTCTGTAATTCAATTTGTTCCATTTTCGTCATCTCCTTGTATCATTGCAGCATTCTCGTCCAACAGGTGGACATCGGGATTCTCGCCGGTGGCATCGTCACCAAGGGAAATGGAATTGGTCTTGCATAGCTCCAAAATTGCCAGAAATGTCGCGACGATCTCCGAACGGCTGCGACTTCCCTTGAACAGGCTCTTAAGCCTTTGCACGCCACGCAGCACCAGATTACGCAGCAGCTCCTTTGCCTTACGGGTAACCGGATATGGTTCCTTACCGACAATGCCCTTAAAATTCACTGTAGGTGGCGGTAAACGGCGCTGATTGCGCTCTGCAATCTCGTCCAAGGCCCAAAGCATATCCATAACATCGTGCTGATACCGGTAGGTAGTATCCCGGCGCAGAGGTTCCGGCTGCTTAGTAAACAGGCAACGGCCGACCTCGTTCATCGGCTCTAAAACCGTAATTGCCATACGGATCTGATCCATGGCCTCGTGGCGCTGGCGTTCGATCAGCGACTGACGCAGCAGGTCCAGTTCTGTTTCCGCCTCCACCGCCTCCGCGGTAGATAGCAGCATTTTGGTCTTGATCAGCATCAAATGGGACGCCATGGTAATGAATTCGCTGGCCAGTTCAATATCCAGCCGCTTCATTTCCTCCAGATAGGCCAGGTACTGCTCAAGGATCGCCGTAATGGACACATTCTGGATTTCTATTTTATTTTTGCTCAGCAGCAAAAAAATGACATCAAGAGGACCTTCAAAATCCTCCATCAGCTCACTTTTCGTGCGGACAATGCCCTCCAGGCGATACTGCGGTTCAGCCATAATTGCTCCTTGCGTATACTTTCACATAATAGTGTCATCATTATACCAAATAATAGGCGATCCTGCAAGCATTCCTTTAAAAAATTAAAAAAACAAAAATGTTTGCATTTTTCGACAAAATATGCTAAAATAACGAAAAACAACGGAGGGAATTGTTATGGCCGAAAAAACCCAACGCTACAAGCTCATGGAACGCTATATGACCGTCGCGCTGTGTGCGGACGCTGTCCTTTTCTTCTTCTATCTCATCGCTGCAGGAAACGGCGTGATATGGCTGAAGGTAATTCTGACACTTCTGTGTCTGGCTATCTCCGGCCTGCTGCTTTGGTTTTTATATGCTACCAAGGAACTGCTACGGCAGCGCAGCCTGTGGATTACCACCGGCGCAGCCGCCATCGCGGTGTGTCTTTTGTTCTCTCTGCTTCTTAATTTTCCCAGTCCTAACAAATATAAACAAAAAGATGAAAAATCTTCCTATGTAACCATTGAACGATTATAAAACAAAACGGTGGAGCGACTAATCGCTCCACCGTATTTTTCATCGATAATAACTGTTTCCGCCGATGAATTCCCGTACCAGACTGGTAGGCGGTATCTCATCATCCACATCTGCTGCCTGTACATAATTGAGGACCTTTACAATGGCTCTGACAGCCTCATAACAATCCTCCTCCGGCTGCACCGCCGTAAGCAGCGGATAGATGTGATTTTTCAGCACCGCAAGCTCATAGAGTGTGGAACTGTTGAAGATCACATCAGCATTCTCCTGATAGGGGAAAATCCAACGATGCTCTCCCCTGCGCACAGAATCCCACATACTCAGGGTATGGGCAACCGTTGCACCCCGGGTCTCATAATCCCGTACCGTCCGCCGCAAGAGACGCAGGTAGCTGGATGGGATTCGATTGTGGTCGTCCAGATTCAGCGGCAGCAACGCGCTGACATAAAGGCGAAATACGGAAGAGGTATCCAAGTCCTCCGGCAACAGAACCGGATTCAGTGCGTGGAGACCCTCTACGATAATCACCGTGTTATCATCCAGCTGCAGCTTGTGGCCGCGCCATTCCCGCTTACCAGTAATGAAATTAAATGTAGGCAGTGTCACCTCTTTACCCTGCAGCAACTCTTTCAGATGCACCCGAAACAAGGCTGTATCGATAGTGTTGATATGTTCTAAATCCAGCTTCCCATCCGGGCCGGGAGCGATCGTATCCCGATCTATATAGTAGTCGTCAAGGCTCATCAAAATAGGCTTTTTTCCGTGTGTCCGCAGCTGGGTTGCAAGGCGGTTAGCCGATGTGGTCTTGCCGGAGGAGCTGGGTCCTGCCAGCATCACCGCTCTGCAGCCACGCTGACACACCATATCTGCCACCTGCGCATATTTTTTCTCGTGCAAGGCCTCATTCACCCGAATCAACTCCCGGATTTCTCCAGACCGGGTAAGATCATTAAGATCTGCAACACAATCGCACGCCATCAGCTGACACCAGTAAGCACTTTCATTGGTAACCGACAGAAACCGGGGCATATCCACATAATTGCCTACGACATCCGGGTTGTTGGCATCCGGGAACAAGAACAGGAAACCGCCCTCTGTAGGGATCATATCCCACACCTGCAGGCACCCGCTGGACGGGGCCAATTCGCCATAGTGATAGTCCGCAAAATCGCCAAAGGCATACTCGTCAAAATAATCCGCGTCCCTATCCCGGAGCAGTCGGGCCTTATCGTCCTTTCCTGCTTCTACATAGCGGCGGATGGCCGTTTTAGTATCCACACGGCGGCGGATTAATGGAAAGTCAATAGCAATCAGCCGCTGCATTTCCGCTTTCAGCACAGGCAATTCAAACTGCCTATTGTCAGAAAGACGGATCATCAGTGCAGAGCCTATGGTGCTACCCATTCGCCCACGGATTTTGGGATAAGTATTCTCCAGCGCCAGAAACAGAACAAACTGTGCTGTCCTGGTGTATACCTCCCTACCGCTGGGATCGTTGTAGTACAAAAGATGCACTTCTCCCCCGGAAGCTTCCATCGCGCGACGGATAGACGGGCGGTCTGCGCACAGATCCGCGACCCGTACCGGCACGTAGTTCAGATTAAACACCTCACCGGCGATCTTAGCTGCCAAAGGGCGCTGAGACAGTTTTTCACTGTCAAGACCAAGTGCCTTTACAAGCTCCCACAAGGTCTGGCCGGGCTTTGCCGTAATTTCACGGCCGTCGATCCGAAGCTTCACGTTAGAAACCTCCTCTATTTTTTATCTTTCTCTGCGCAGCCTTGGCATTTAGCGCAATCACCGCAGCAGCCGCGCTTCTTTTTGCCGAGTATAACATATGCGCAGTAGGCCGCGATCAGAATCAAAATCAAAATCTCTAACCATTTCATAGCAAAACTCCTATACGGTACACCAGGAAGGCTACAATCCACGCAACCGTACATTGCAGCAGTACCACGCCTATGGTCTTCCAGCCGGAATTCAGTTCCCTGCGAATGGCTGCCACCGCCGCCACACAGGGGGTGTACAACAGGCAGAATGCCAAAAAGCTGCTGGCTGACGCTACACTGAACAAGCTGTGCAAAGCTGCTGTCAATTGCTCCGTACCCACGCCAAGAATCACGCCAAAGGTACTGACCACCGCTTCCTTGGCGGTGAAGCCGGATACCAGGGCCGTGACCATTCGCCAGTCACCAAAGCCAAGGGGCGCAAATATCGGCGCAACCAGACGGCCCATAGATGCAAGAATGCTATCTGTACTGTCAGAAACCACATTGAATCGCAGATCAAAAGTCTGCAGGAACCAAATCAGCACCGTTGCTACAAAGATCACGGAAAATGCCCGCTGCAGAAAATCTTTTGCCTTCTCCCACATCAAAAGCAGAACGCTTCTTGCCGACGGAAAGCGGTAATTGGGCAGCTCCATTACAAAAGGCACCGGCTCACCCCGGAAGGTGGTTTTGTTCATCACCAGCGCCACCAATACACCAACAACCATACCACCAAAGTACAAAGCGATCATAACGGGCAATTCCCTGCCCGGAAAAAATGCCGCCGCAAACACGGAGTAGATGGGTACTTTGGCCGAACAACTCATATAGGGCGTCAGTAGAATTGTCATTTTTCTGTCCCGGTTGGAAGACAGGGTTCTTGTGGCCATAATGCCCGGTACGCTGCAGCCAAAGCCAATAAGCATCGGCACAAAGCTTCTACCGGACAGGCCGATCTTCCGCAGCAATTTATCCATCACGAAAGCCACGCGGGCCATGTAGCCGGAATCCTCCAGCATAGACAGGAAGAAGAACAACACAACGATCACCGGCAAAAAGCTCAGTACGCTTCCCACGCCAGCGAAAATACCATCAATAATCAGACTATGTACAACTGGATTCAGGCCGTATTGGGTCAGCAGATCGTCAGCCACCATCGTCAAACCGTCGATAGAATAGGCAAGCAGATCCGAAAGCCAGGCGCCAAACACATTAAAAGTCAAGAAGAACACAAGACCCATAATCGCCACAAACACAGGAATGGCAAGATAACGATTGGTAAGGACCCGGTCGATCTGCACACTTCTGCGATGCTCCTTGCTCTCCTGCGCCCGTACCAGGCAATCCCGGCACACATTCTCGATAAAGTTATAGCGCATATCAGCCAGCGCCGCATTGCGGTCCAATCCCCGATCATTTTCCATTTCGATAACCGAGTGTTCGATCAGTTCGATCTCATTTTGGCTTAATTGGAGCAAATCAATAAATTCCTGCTCTCCCTCGATAAGCTTCATTGCGCAGAACCGGCGGGAAATATCAACCCGCGTTGCGTGGTCCTCAATAATATGGCTCACCGCATGGATGCAGCGGTGAACCGGCCCATCGGGACAAAAATCCATCACCTTGGGCAACTGCTTTTCTTTGGCGGTCTTTAGCAGTATATCGACAAGTTCTGATATGCCTTGCTTTTTTACCGCGCTGATAGGTACCACAGGAACGCCCAGCGCATCCATCATTTTTTTCACATCTACACTACCGCCGTTGCCCCGCAGCTCATCCATCATATTCAGCGCAATCACCGTGGGCACACGCAGGGTCAGAAGCTGCAGAGTCAGATACAGATTCCGCTCCAAATTGGTGGCGTCCACGATATTGATGATAGCATCCGGCTTTTCACCCAAAATAAAATCCCGGGTAACGATCTCCTCTTGGGAATAGGGCCGTATGGAATAGATACCCGGCAGGTCCACAACCTGATGGTCTGTGCCTTTAATGGTTCCGATTTTTTGATCCACCGTCACGCCGGGGAAATTGCCTACATGCTGATTCGCGCCGGTCAGCGCATTGAATAAAGTCGTCTTGCCGCAATTCTGGTTGCCTGCCAATGCAAAGATCATTTTTCTGCCTCCTGTATTCCAATCATTCTGGCATCCTCCCGCCGAATGGTCAATTCATAACCCCGCAGACGAATCTGAATGGGGTCACCCATGGGCGCAACCTTCTGCAGGCAGATCTTCGTGCCGGGAATCAATCCCATATCCAAAAAACGCAGGCGCAGAGCGCCTTCGCCACCCACATGGGTCACTGTGCCGCACTGCCCTATTTGCAAATCATCAATTGTCATATTTGTTCCTCCCATTATAGTTAGCATATGCTAACTCCTTTGTTAAGATTATACACACAATGTTAAATTTTGTCAATGTCTATTTCAAAAAAATCCACCCGGAACTCTTTTCCGGGTGGATTGGCTTATTCATTACCGATATTGGCGATATCATAGGGGGTCGTCTGGTAAACAAAATAATTCAGCCAGTTGGAGAAAAGAAGGTTTGCGTGTCCTCTCCATCGGACGACAGGGCGCTGGGTATCATCATCGCCCGGGTAATAGTTCTTAGGTACAGAAATGGGCAATCCTTGACTCTTATCCCGCAGGTATTCTCGCTCCAGGGTGTCGGCATCGTATTCAGAATGGCCGGTAACATAGATCTGGCGTCCCCGCTTATTGGAGACGATATAAACACCCGCCTCCTGGGAAGAAGCCAATATTTTCAATTCGGGCACATTCTCAATATCCTCCCGCAAAACCGTTGTATGGCGGGAATGGGGCACCCAGAATGTATCATCAAAACCCCGAAGCAAAATGGACCTGGGGTAATCCTTGGTATGTTCAAAAACGCCAAACATTTTTTCAGGTAGCGGATGTTTATTCACACCGTAATGGTAGTAAAGTCCCGCCTGGGCGCCCCAGCATATATGCAGCGTGCTGTGCACATGGGTGGTGCTCCACTGCATAATCTCACACAGTTCCGGCCAATAATCCACTTCTTCAAAGGGCATATTTTCTACCGGCGCGCCGGTAATTACCATACCGTCAAACTTTCTGTGCTTCAATTCATCAAAGGTTTTATAGAACGCCAGCAAGTGCTCTTGCGCCGTATTCTTGGAGGTGTGACTCTTCACATGCATCAGTTCAATATGGACCTGCAGCGGTGTATTACCCAGCAGACGGCTTAGTTGGGTCTCCGTAACGATTTTCGTGGGCATCAGATTCAACACCACGATTTCCAGCGGGCGGATATCCTGGGTTGCTGCCCGGTCTTCCGGCATAACAAATATATTCTCCTGCTGCAGCACCTCGGCAGCAGGCAGATTGTTGGGAATTTGAATAGGCATAGCATTTCCTCTTTTGACATTTTTCTTAATAGTACTAAAGAATGTGATTTTTGTCAATCCAAATAGCTGCCCATTGCCGTTCCCGGATAGTAATGGGAGAGAATCTCAGCGTAATCGCTGCCGCTGACCGCCATCGCCTCTGCGCCGTATTGACTCATACCCACCCGGTGTCCAAAGCCCTTGGTGTATATATGCACCGTATTAGCGGTTGCCACAACGGAAAACGCCGTTGAATACAGATTTAATTTCTGCCGCAGATCCACACCCTGAAAAACTTTGCCCCCAATGACAATGGTATCTACACCACCGCCAGGGGTATGGGTTACTCTGCCAAACCAGGTACCCGGCGTTCCCTTGGGATTAATTCCCAGGCGCGTCGCAAATTCCTGCGCAGAAAATTGCATGTGATCCTGGTAGTGGGTTGCGTTTTCCTCTCCGGGGCTGTCCACCGCTTGCAAATATGGGATCTGTGTTCCCCATACCGCCAACGCATCCTCGGTCTTGCCGCCGGAGCAGGAAAAATAGGTAGCTTCGATGAGCTTTTCCTGATAGGTCAACACCTGGCCTGTGGTACTTTCCACTGCATTCTTGAATTTCTCTACCGTCTCTTGCTTGCCGCCCTTTTGTAGATAATCCTCCGGCGCACAGTAGGACTGGCAGCAGGATGCCACTTTGCACACCGCACCCTGTATATGCTTAGCTCCTGTTTGCTCGCGTTTTTTTGCATAGGTTCTGGCCACCACTGCTTGGGCTTTCAGAGCTTCCTCGTCAAAATCCGCTGGCATTTCCCCCAATAAAACCCCCGTAAGATAAGTATCCATATTCATCTTTTCCACCGTACCGTTTGCTTGTAAAACCAGTATGGAATCCTCCTGGGCAATAACACCGCCATTGTGTTCAGGCGCGGCTGCTTGTGTAGAGGAATCCGTATCCACAGCCGGCTTGTCCGCATACAATTTTTCTGCCACAGAAAATATTAATCCCGGCACGATCACACCCATTATAATCGCCATCAGCCATATCTTGTCTTTGCCTTTCATATGCATCACCCATCGTCATTTTACAAAGCATATGCCTAATATTCCCACGAATCAGCACGATGGGCCATTAGAATTTTGTTCCACTTGACAGGGTGTATCAACACAGGTATAATTAATGTGATAATTTATCGAAATGGAGCGAACAATGAAAAAAACTGTACGCATTCTTGTACCGCTGGTGCTTACAATAGTGATTCTGCTTTGCACCTTCTGGTATCTATTTATATACGACCGGGAATTTACCCGGGATATGTTGCTGCACGCCGCGCGGTCCTTTGACAACAAGGGCAATCATACGGTTGCCGCCTGGTTCTATGATTGCGCTTATAAACAGGCCGGCGATAATGACGCCGTAGCCATAGAGCTTGCAGAGCAGTACAAAGAAACCGGCAACTATACCAAGGCTGAACATACCCTTACCAAGGCTATCTCCGACGGTGGCGGTGTGGAATTGTACATTGCCCTTTCCAAAACCTTCGTCGAGCAGGACAAGCTGCTGGATGCGGTAAAAATGCTGGATAATGTAAAAAATACGGATGTGAAAGCCCAGCTGGATATGCTGCGTCCCGCTGCACCCACCTGTTCTCCGGATCCCCAGGACTCCAACTACTACTTCACCCAATATATCACTGTTTCCGTTTCTGCAGAAAAGGGCACACTTTATGTCAGCAGCAACGGGGAGTATCCCTCAATTGAAAAGGACCTGTATAAAGACGGCATTCAGCTCAAAGATGGAAAAACCACAATTCATGCGATTGCGGTTGCTGAAAACGGTCTTGTCAGTCCATCCGCCTTTTTCCCCTTCACAGTTGGCGGTGTTATCGAAGATGTGACATTTGCAGATGCCGCCATTGAGGCTGCTATGCGGGAGCTTCTGCAAGTCTCTGCTGATAGAGTTCTGCGTACTGACGATCTGTGGACCATTAAGGAATTTACCGTACCGGCCAATGCCACAAACTGGAGTGATCTTTCTCACCTCGCATTCGCAGAAAAGCTGACGGTGGATGCCGGAGCAGCCGGTCAAATAACACACATCTCCGCTCTTGCAAATCTGAAAGAGCTGCACATTTCCAATACTACTGTCGGCGCCGAAGAATTGGTGTTTATTGGAAAACTGCCCAATCTACAAAGGCTCACGCTTGCCAACTGCGGTCTGTCCACTGTAAGCGGTCTGGACACAGCTAAAGAGCTGCTTAGTCTGGATCTGAACAACAACGCCATTCGGAACATTACTCCGCTGGGCGCACTGAAAAAAATCACACAAATCAATCTGTCCCACAACGCGCTGGATGATCTTACCGTGCTTTCGACGCTAAGTACACTGACGGAATTGGACGTTTCCTTTAACGGATTGACCACCCTGTCCCCCATCACCTCCCTGACTGGTCTTGAAGTGCTGATAGCCAATGATAATGCGGTCACTGATCTTGTGGGCTTCCAGCAGTTGACCGCCCTAAAGAAGCTGGTATTCTCCAACAACAAGATTGCAGATATTTCTACCCTTTCTGCTTGCGGGGAGCTTACCGATCTGGTATTTACAAACAACTCTGTCAGTGATATCTCTGTCCTCGGCAGCATGAACAAGCTCGTCAATCTGAATTTCAGCAAAAACAGTGTTTCTGTTCTTCCGAAATGGGATGCAGATTGCGCATTGGTTAACATCGACGGCTCCTACAACAAGCTCAGCACGCTTGAACAACTGTCAGGTCTGAAGCACTTGAATAATGTGTTTATGGACCACAATGCAGCCATTTCCTCTGTCAAAGCGCTGGCCAATTGTCCCGCGCTGATCCAGGTGAATGTTTTTGGCACCAAGGTGCGTAATGTCAGTGACTTGACATCCTTAAGTGTCATTGTCAATTATAATCCCACATAACAAAAAATAACGGCATAGCCCATTGGCTATGCCGTTTACTTTTCATTGTCCTCTTGTTCAATTTCCAACAGCAGCTTTTTATCTTGCTTGCTTGATAGATCCAGTTTTGCATACATATCCGGTCGACGATCTCTGGTTCGGCGGATTGACTGCTTTCTGCGCCATTGGGCGACCTTTTCATGATTACCGGATAAGAGGATCTCCGGCACTTCCCTTCCGTGCCACACTGCAGGGCGGCTATACTGGGGATACTCCAGCATTCCGTTGAAATGGCTCTCATCTTCAAAGCACTCCGGATCAGCCAAAACACCGGGCACCATACGGCAAACGGCATCGGTCATAGCCATAGCTGCGATTTCGCCGCCTGTCAAGACAAAGTCACCCAGGGATAATTCTTCATCCACACACTCGTCAATAAACCGCTGGTCAATACCCTCGTAATGTCCGCAAACAAATACGATATTATCCAGTTTGCTGAGGCGAATGGCATCCGCCTGAGTAAAAGTCTTGCCGCAAGGCGACAGGTAGATCGTATGCACAGGGCCGCCTGCCTGATCGCAGACCGCTTCCCAGCAGCGATATAGAGGATCTGCCTGCATCACCGCGCCCCGGCCACCACCGTAGGGATAGTCATCCACCTGCATTTGCTTGTTGGCGGTATAATCACGAATCTGATGTGTATCAATGGTGATAAACCCCCGTTCCTGGGCACGGCCGAGAATACTTTCCGACAGGACATCTCCCAGTGTCTCTGGAAACAGCGTCAAAATATCAATTCTCATCGCTGGCCATTCCTTCTATCAGCTTTACCTGCATTTCATTCTTATCCAGATCTGTGGACAGGATAAACTCCTTCACCGCAGGAATCATATAAGCACCATTATCCACCACATACACAGAGTTTCCGGGATAATCCAACACCTCGGTGATCTTACCGATGCACTTGCCGTTGCAGATTACATCTACACCCACAAGCTCGGATGCAAAGATAATATCGTCAGCGATATCCGCCCGGTATATCTCCACAGTTTTTCCTCGCATAGCCTGGGCATCTTCCATGGTATTGACACCTGCTAGCTTTACAAGGTTGCAGGTTTTTTGCACGCGGCAGGCCTCAATTTTATATTCCTTGCCGTCAATGCGGCAGCGGTCAAATTCACAAAGCATCTCGGGGCTATCCAACCAAGGGAGCACCTTGACCTCACCACGGATACCGTGGGTGGTAACAATCTGGCCCGCTTCAATGAATGTTTTTCGCATAATACCCTCCTAAAAAACGAAATATGCGTGGCGACAAGCGTCACGCATAAGCCGTTAATCCACGATTTCCACCGTGACCTTTTCACCGGTGCGCTGGGCAACGGTTTTCACAATGGTGCGGATTTCCTTAGCAATCCGACCCTGACGGCCGATGACCTTACCCATATCGCCGGGGGCGACACGGAGTTCCAGCACCTTGCCTTCTTCATCAGGAACTTCGGTTACTGTAACTGCCTCAGGCTCGTCCACCAGATTCTTTGCCATATACAGCAAAAGCTCTTTCATTGGGATACTCCTTAAGGGTAATTACAGAATGCCGGCGTTCTTCAGCAGGCCGCGGACGGTATCGGTGGGCTGTGCGCCGTTCTTGATCCAAGCCTGAACCTTCTCAGCATCCACATTGATGGTAGCGGGGTTGGTCAGAGGATTGTAGGTACCGATCTCCTCGATGCAGCGACCGTCACGGGGAGAACGCGCATCAGCAACAACGATACGGTAGAAAGGAGCCTTCTTAGCGCCCATTCTTCTCAGTCTGATTTTAACCATGGTGTTTCACCTCCAAAAATTTTTCTAATAATCTATATCGCAAAGCATTTTGCTTTCAGCGAACACATAAATCAGAAGCCGGGGAATCCCCCAAAGCCGCCCATACGGCCCATACGCTTCATTTTTTTGCCCATACCCGGGCCGGAGAACTGCTTAATCATCGCCCGCATTTGATCGAAGGACTTCAAAAGGCGGTTTACATCTTCTACCCTTACGCCCGCGCCGTTTGCAATACGCTTTTTCCGGCTGGCGGCGATGATGTTGGGATTTTCCCGCTCCTTGGGGGTCATGGAAAGAATGATTGCTTCCGTGCGGGCCATTGCTTTTTCATCCAGCTGGACATTTTTCAGGTTGGCGCCACCGGGCATCTGGGCAAGCAAATCCTGCATAGAACCCATAGACTTCAGCTGTACCAACTGATCGTAGAAGTCCTGTAGAGTAAACTTATTGGACTTCAGCCTTTCCTCCAGTTCGGCAGCCTTCTTGGCATCATAGGCCTGCTCTGCCTTCTCAATCAAAGAAAGAACATCCCCCATACCCAGGATTCTGGAAGCCATACGATCCGGGTGGAAAGCCTCGATATTATCCAGTTTTTCGCCCATACCGGCAAATTTGATGGGCTTACCGGTGATGGCACGAACGGAAAGGGCCGCGCCGCCTCTGGCATCGCCGTCCAGCTTGGACAGCATCACAGAATCGATGTCCAGCCATTCGTTGAAGCTTTGGGCCGCATTCACCGCATCCTGGCCGGTCATTGCGTCAACAACCAGCATAATCTCATCGGGCTTGACGGTGGCCTTGATATTCTTAAGCTCTTCCATCAGCACTTCGTCTACATGCAGACGGCCGGCAGTATCCAAAAATACCATATCGTGGCCGTGCTGACGGGCATAGGTTACAGCCTCTTTTGCAATTTTGACAGGGTCTGTCTGCCCCAGTTCAAACACAGGGATTTTCAGACTCTCACCGCAAACCTTCAGCTGCTGAATTGCAGCCGGACGGTAAATGTCACAAGCAACCAGCAAGGGGTTTTTGCCCTGCTTTTTCATAAGACCGGCCAGCTTGGAGCCGTTGGTGGTCTTACCTGCACCCTGCAAGCCTACCAGCATCACAACCGTAGGGCCGTTGGGATTGATATTGATATGTCTGGCTTCGCTGCCCATCAAGGCGGTCAGCTCTTCATTGACGATCTTCACGATCATCTGGGCAGGGCTCAGCGCTTCCAGCACATCCGCGCCCACACAACGCTCTGTAACAGATTTGGTGAAATCCTTCACTACCTTGTAGCTGACATCCGCTTCCAAAAGAGCCATACGGATCTCACGCATTGCCTCTTTTACATCGGATTCCTTCAGACGGCCTTTGCCGCGAAGACGCTTAAAGGTAGCCGAGATTTTTTCGGTCAATCCTTCAAATGCCATAATTTACTCCTCAATAGACCCAGCCGCAGCCACGATCCTGCCAACTGCCGCCCGGACTGCAGGATCGGAGTGGTTTTCCAGTTCGGCAGCCACAGATAAGATCGTCTGTTTGGCGATTCTGCTTTGCAGGCATCTGCGGACACATCCGGTTTTGGCCTCCATCTTCTGCAGATGAGCCTCCGCCCGAATGATATTATCATGAACACCCTGGCGGCTGACACCCAATTCATCGGCTATCTCCGCCAGAGAAAGATCTTGATTATAACGCAGGTCCAGGCACATCCGCTGACGCTCTGTGAGCATATCGCCGTAATAGTCAAACAGCAACAGCATTTCAACTGCGTCCATAGGTGCCCCTCCTGTCAATTATTTTACCTTTACACCTGACACATCATACACTATAACAGACTACTTGTCAAGTATTTTTTCTTGTCAGCAAAAAATTATTTATTAACATTGTACCAGCGGGATATTTCTGCAACTTTTCGAAAGCCTAAGCGTTCGTATAGTCGGATGGCCGGTATGTTTGTTGATGCTACCTCTACTGTGACCATTTCCGAAAACATTGCGTTACAAAGACTCACCAAGACGATTTCTCCTGCACCGGGTTTACAAGCTGCGATGGCCTGGATTTTCTCCCCTTGGATAAGCCCTATTCCCAGCAGAGTATCCGCATTATGGACAAAATAACAACCACCCTGGGAAATATATTGTTTCATATCCTCCCGTGTCATTGTAGATGCATTGGGAACATCCCGCATTTTCTCATTGTAAATACTGCGCCATTGTTCTGCGGTTTGCTCTGTCACCGGAAATAGGCAACCAGTGCCCTCCGGCAAGCTCTGGCGCAGCTGCTGCATTTTGATAACAGCGGTATGCAGCGGATATTTTTCCAATACATCGTGCCCGGTGGCATAAATCTTGTCCGCACCTGCAATTTTACAAAAATCCACGCATTCAGCCAGCAGCGCTTCCGGCTGCAGGGTGTCACGCAATGTAATATAGGCTTCGCCCCTATAGGGCACCTCCCGCAAAACGATGCTCGCTGCGCCGTTTTGCGTAGTGAACACAGGAAAATCACGCATAATATCATTCCTCTTTCGGTTACTGTATCTATAAAATACCAACAACAGCATTGTCTGTCAATAAACTTTACAGCATCTTCTTGATTGCTGAACTTTTTGTGGATAAAGTTTTAATTCTTCCCAAAATCCCTTGTTTTTTCACTTTTAACCGATATAATACTACTTGAAATCAGCAAATCGGAGGATTTACTATGATAAAGATCATTTGTAAAAAGGAATATAACACTGAGACCGCTGCGATAATACAGAAATGTACTTATGGTTACTTTGGTGATCCGGCAGGCTTCGAGGAAACATTATATCAGACACCGGAGGGATTCTATTTCGTGTATGTGTGCGGCGGCGCAGAATCTCCTTATCCCAATGCAGACATTCACCGTATCGGAAAAGACAAGGCCCAGCAGTGGCTGGATGACCACAAGGAAAAATAATGGTGAAAATTGGCCGGAGACCGCAAAAGCGGTCTCCTTTTTCTTGACAGAGTGTGGTATAATGTAATTTGGAATTTTATGTACAAAAGCTGGTCAGATATTATGAAAAAGCTACTTTTACTTACTATTATATTGCTGATGATTCTCGCCGGTTGCAGTAGAGAGCCCTCTGAGCAAATTGTAGCCACCACCCTGCCGGTTTACGAATTCACCAACACCTTGTGCGGCGGCACAGGACTTACGGTTTCTCAACTGGTAACGGAGGATGTCTCCTGCCTGCACGATTACACAGTGCAGGTGTCCCAGATGCGGGCGGTGGAATCATCCGAAGTGGTTGTATGCAACGGCGCCGGTCTGGAGGAATTTCTGGAAGATGTTCTGTCTTCTGCTAAAAATGTAATTGATGCCTCCGCTGGTATTGCCCTTTCCTGCGGTCACAGCCATGAAGAGGAACATCATCACGAATATGACCCCCATATCTGGCTTTCTCCTGCCAATGCAAAAATTATGTGCAAAAATATTTGCGATGAACTGTCCAACCTTTACCCGGAACACGCTGGCCAGTTCCAGAAAAACCTGCAAACCCTTTTGGAAAAACTGGATGCTTTACAGGCGTATGGAAAAACAAGCCTCGCCGATCTCTCCTGCCGGAACTTAATCACATTTCATGATGGATTTGCCGGGTTTGCTGAAAGCTTTGATTTGCACATTCTGAAGGCTGTGGAAGAGGAATCCGGCAGCGAGGCCTCCGCCCGTGAACTGATCGAGATCATTGACTTGATTCAGGATCAGCAGCTGCCTGCCATCTTCACAGAAACCAATGGCAGCACCGCTGCTGCAGAGCTAATTGCCCGAGAAACCGGCATAAAGATTTACACACTGGATATGGCCATATCCGGCTCTGACTATTTTACGATTATGTATCGCAATATCGATACCATTAAGGAGGCGTTGCAATGAATATCGGAACTCACGGCGGCGCCTGTGGTCACGCCTGCTGCCTGCGGATTCAAGATTTATCAGTAAAAATCGGCGCGCAAACCATCATTACGGGTATCAATCTCCATGTCCATTGCGGTGAAATGGTGGCGCTGATCGGACCGAATGGCGCAGGAAAGAGCACGCTTCTAAAGTCCATTTTAGGTCAGCAGACCTATGACGGCGTAATCTCCTTCTCCGTTCCCGGTGAGCGGAACAGAAAGGCCAAAATTGGCTATGTCCCTCAAAGTCCCACCTTTGACCCGGGTGACCCGGTAACGGTTGCAGACCTGTTTGCCTGCTGTATGAGTAAGCGCCCGGCATTTCTGGGACAATCGCCTGCTATGCGACAAAAGATCCGCGAATGCCTTGGCCGCGTATACAGCGAAGGTCTGATCGACAAGCGGGTCGGAACGCTCTCCGGCGGCGAGCTGCAGCGGGTACTGCTGGCATTGGCGTTGGAACCCCTGCCCAATATTCTTATTTTGGATGAGCCCCTGTCCGGTGTGGATGTAGAGGGTATGGAAAATTTGATGGATATGCTGGACGAGATCCGCAAAACTTACGATCTTTCCATACTGATGACCACCCACGACTTCTCTATGCTCTCCCGCTATGCAGACCAGGTAGTTCTGCTGGATCACAAGCAGGTTTGCCAGGGCACACCCATTGAAGTGCTGGGCTCTGAGGAATTCCGCAGGGTCTTCCACCGGAAGGGAGGGTATCTGTAATGGAATTTTGGTATCAAATTTGCAGTATCCTGCCTGTGGAGATGCTTCAGTGGAATTTTATGCGCAACGCCCTGCTTGCGGTAATTCTGATGGCGCCCCTTTTTGGACTGATCTCCACTATGCTGGTGACCGGGCGTATGAGTTTTTTCTCCGATGCCTTAGGCCATTCCGCATTCACCGGCATTGCAATCGGCTGTATCTGCGGCATCGGTATGCCCACAGTGGTGGCAGTTATTTTTGCAGTGGTCTTCGCCCTTCTGTTTTCCTTTGTCCGCAGCCGCAGCAACCAAGCCGCTGACACCCTCATCGGTGTATTTTCCAGCACCGCAGTTGCTTTGGGTATTTTTGTGGCCACATTGGGCGGAAACAGTTTCACTAAATATAACCGCTATCTCATCGGCGATATTCTCTCTGTGACCCCCTCGGAGATCGTATGGCTGATTTTGACTTTAATTGCCGTTCTGATCTTTTGGGTGTTCTGCGGCAATAGGTTAACCCTCGCCTCTGTTCACCCTGCGCTGGCATCCTCCAGAGGTCTCCGTCCCGGTCTTTCCCAAACACTGTTCACAACGGTAATTGCCGTGACCGTGACGCTGGCAATCTCCTGGGTGGGCCTTTTGATCCTCAATTCCCTGCTGGTCCTTCCCGGCGCCGCGGCAAGAAATATATCCCGCAATTTAAAGCAGTACCACGGATTTTCCGTTTTGTTTGCGCTGATTGCCGGCATTTTAGGTCTGGTAATCTCTTATTACCTGGGTACATCTGCCGGCGCAGCGATTTCACTGCTTTTAGGTATACTGTTCGCAGTTTCCTTCTGCTGCAGAAAAGGACGGTGAGGGCATGCAGACTACAATTGAGCCTATCGCTTATATGCGCAGCGACTTTCCCACCAAATTCGGCATCCCCCGGCAGAGCGGTCTGGCAGGGAGCCTTCGCTCCACCATTGTGTTTGAACCCAAGTATCGGAATGCTGATGCGCTGCGGGGCCTGGAGGATTTTTCCCATCTGTGGCTGATTTGGCAATTTTCCGAATCTATCCGAACAGATTGGACACCAACAGTTCGCCCGCCACGATTGGGTGGCAACACACGCATGGGTGTATTCGCCACCCGTTCCCCTTTCCGTCCCAATTCTCTCGGCCTGTCCTGTGTTAAGCTTATTGGCCTTGAAAAAACAGAGGAAAACGGAACCGTTATTCATGTGGCCGGCGCAGATTTAATGGACGGAACGCCGATCTTTGATATCAAGCCATATATTCCCTATAGCGATGCCCACCCGGGTGCTTCCGGCGGCTTCACTGCTACGGCAGACGATTTTATTTTGGATGTTGATTTTCCTGCTAATTTGTTGCGCCTACTCCCGGAAGATAAGCAGCAGGCTGCGATAGAAGTCCTGTCTCACGATCCCCGCCCATCCTATCAGCATAGCGCCGACAGGCTCTATGGACTTTCTTTCGCCGGCTTCGATATTCGATTTGTTGTTAAAAATCAAACACTCTATGTTAAAGAGGTATTGGCTCTATGAAACGCAATGTTGATATGCTGCACGGTTCTCTGTATAAGGGGATACTCAGCTACACAATTCCTATCATGCTCACCAGTCTTTTGCAATTACTGTTTAATGCAGCGGATTTGGTGATTGTAGGACAATTCTGTGGCAGCATTTCTGTAGCTGCAGTCAGTGCCACCGGTGCAATTACAAACCTGATTGTAAACTTGTTTATCGGCCTTTCCGTTGGTGCCGGCGTGACAGTCGCCCATGGCTTGGGCGGTCAGCACGACGAAGAGGTTCACCGCGTTGTGCACACCGCATTGCCTACAGCCCTTGCAGCCGGTGCGCTTCTAACTGTAGTGGGTGTTGTCTTTGCTGACGATTTCCTGCGATTTATGAAAACACCGGACAATGTACTGCCTCTTTCCGCAATTTATATGCGCATTTACTTCGGTGGCATGGTGTTTAGTATGGTGTATAACTTCTGCGCGTCTATTTTACGGGCAGCAGGAGACACAAAATCGCCCCTGCTCTTTTTGACCCTTGCCGGTGTCATCAATGTAATGCTGAACGTTGTTTTTGTTACTTTATTTCATATGAATGTTGCCGGTGTAGCTCTGGCCACCGCCATTTCACAGGGTGTGTCCGCAGTACTTGTGGTAATCGCACTGTGCCGCAGGACAGATGCCTGTCGGCTTATTTTCAGAAAAATGCGGTTTTATAAAAAGCAATTGTTCAAGATGATCAGTATCGGTCTTCCGGCAGGTATTCAGAGTTCTCTGTTTTCCATCTCCAATGTGTTTATTCAATCCTCCATTAACAGCTTCAATTCCGATGCCATTATGTCCGGAAACGGAGCTGCAGGCAACCTCGAAGGCTTTGTATATGTAATTATGAACAGCTTTCATCAAACCGCCGTCAACTACACCGGCCAAAATGCAGGCGCTCATAATTTTGCCCGTATTAAAAAGATTTTTGCCATATGCCTGGGATATGTGCTTCTGTTTGGCGCTGCCGCCGGCTTTGCCGTCTGGTTCTTTGGAGAAAATCTACTGTCTATCTACATTACGGACTCTCCCGAAGCCATTGCCTACGGATTGATACGGTTTGGCTATGTAGCGCTTCCCTACTTCCTTTGTGGACTTATGGACGTTTGCACCGGCGCACTGCGAGGACTTGGCGCATCCTTAGTGCCCATGCTTATCTCTGTAATCGGCGTGTGCGGTATTCGAATTGTCTGGATTTACACCATTTTCCAGATCCCGCAGTACCATACGCCGCAATGTCTGTATCTATCCTATCCGATTACATGGACAGTAACCTTCTTGTGCCAGCTCGTGGCATTTACCATCGTTTATAAGATAAAAGTCCGTAATGACAGACTTTTGACACAACAAGCAGTAACAGGAGTGACATCATGAATATTTTGATTTGTAATGTAGGCAGCACCTCGCTAAAATATCAGCTTTTTGATATGGATGCAGGAGAAAAGGTCCTGTGCGCCGGCGGCGCTGAGCGCGTAGGCGCAAAAAAAAGCCTGTTTTATCACAGAAATCATCTGACCGGCGATGCCGTCAACCAGGAGGAGGTCTTCCCCACCCACCGGGAGGCCATCTGCGCTATGCTGGAGCAACTTCTGTGCGGATGCATTGAATCCCTTTCACAAATTTCCTGCGTAGGCTTCAAGGTCGTTCACGCAAAGGGTGTGACCGGTGTGCAATATCTGACCGAAGAGGTCTTGCGGGCAATGGCGGACTTCAATTCTGTGGCACCTGCCCACAATCCGCCTTATATTGCTGCCATCCGGCAGTTTAAGAATCTAATGCCGGACACCCCGATGATTGGCTCCTTTGAGACCGCTTTTCACGCCAACATGCCCCCGGAGGCATACCTCTACCCCATCCCTGTGGAGGTCAGCAAGCAGCACAGTATCCGTCGTTACGGTTTCCACGGCGCTTCTCTGGAGTATCTGTCTACCTGGACCGCTAAGGAGATGGGCCGGGATGATTTGAAGCTGGTCTGCTGCCATCTGGGCGGCAGCGGTAGCCTTTGCGCCGTCAAAAACGGCATTAGCATCGACACCACTATGGGTATGAGTTTGCAGTGCGGTGTGTTGCAGAATAACCGGATTGGCGATATGGATCCCTATATCATTTTCCACTTGGTGGAAGAATGCGGAATGGAGCTGGGCGAGGTAAAGACCATGCTGCAGACCAAGAGCGGTCTGTACGGACTTTCCGGCGGCGTATCCAATGACCTGCGGGATATTCAGGAAGCCGCCAAAAACGGCAACGAAGACTGTCAGAACGCCATTAAGGCCTACGCCTACGGCATCAAGAAGTACATCGGTGCCTACGCGGCTGCTATGGGTGGTATCGATGCCGTTGTCTTTGGCGGCGGTATCGGCAGAAAGAGTGATCTTGTCCGGGCGCTGAGTCTGGAAAATCTCGAATTCCTCGGAATCAGCCTGGACAAAGAAAAGAATGCCCAGGCTGAGGGCGGCGATGATATTTCTGCCGCAGGCAGCCCGGTGCGGATTTTTGTAGTGGACACCAACGAAGAAATCGTAGTTGCCAGAAAAGCAAAAGCACTGCTTGAACAGTAAAAATATTATATCTTAAGATTAACAGCCAAAGAGGCAAGTGAAATATCACCTGCCCCTTTGGCTGTTTGCTCATTTATGAAATGTTTATTTCTATGGGATACTCGGATGTCCAAATACTAGTATTAGATGGTGTGAGCCACACTTCATTATAAGGATAGTTCTTCAGGTTTACAAATGTATAGAAATATTGTGCACTACTGTTTTTATTTGGATTCGTAAAGGCTAAATACAATCTATTGGTTGTGAATTTGTTTCCGGATGAGTCTAAATAGACATCACCAAAAGGCCGATGCATTTCCCCATTCTCCTCAAGAACACACCGGATTTTAATACTCCAATCATCTCCCTGTTTCTGGATATGTTCAAATTCTACTCCTTCAGGAAGTTCGCCGTGTTCTCCTGTGACCAAATTCAAGTAGGTAGTTTCTATATCCTTCCGCAGCCATGTGGCGCCGGTTATAACAAGCTTCAGCTGCTCAGCCTCATAGAAATAGGTACTGTCTGCCCGATAGGAAACCATAGAGGGAGAATCCGCGGAACCGGTAGCAGTAACACCTCTGGAAACCGGTTCAAACTTCATACCTTGGTCGGTTTCAATGTAGAAATCCAAATCCTTCAACCAGGCGGTGTTATCATCAGACTCCGTGACCTCCACTCTTAAATGGGTAGGATATACCTCTATGTTTGTTACAGCAATCTCTTGTCCGTCCATAATCACCGTCTCATTCACCGGCAACACCTTTCCGGTGGCTGTAAACTGCGGATCGAACTCCAAATCAAATTCCATTTCTGCCAAATATTCAGGGCCGCTTTCCATTGAAGCATTGAATAAATGCCAATTCTGGAAAAACACTTTCAGCGTACATTGCAATTTATCAGGTACATTTCCTTGGGTAAAGTCAACAGTAGCTGATAACAATTCCCCATTTTTCTCACCAAAACTGTGATTATATACATAAAATGACGCATTTTCATCATCGCAAGTAATAACAGGGTTAGCCGCAAGGTTCTCATATTCCCCGGTATATTTTTCAGAAGTTAAGCGATAGAAAATATTTACCTGTTTTTGATCCACTATCAGATATTCTATCTTAGCAGTAATATCATTTTGGGTCTGCTCTAAATTGATTGTCTGCACATAGTCATTTTCCACAGCATTCGTCAGCGACCTGGAAAAGGTAATCGCCTCCGCAAGGTCACACAAAACAGGGACCCGGGAGCAGGCAACTGCAACAGTAGCAGAGAAATTAACCAGCAGGACAAAGGTTGCAAAGCAAGCAACTAACCCTCCCAATGGGCAGATGATCATTTTTGCCGTTCTTTTTCTTTTCTTCTTGTATGCACGATTCAGCGTATCCTCCAATCCGGGAGTCGGAAGATTGATTTCCTCCAGGATGGCTGTAAATTCATCATTTCGATTCACGATGACACCTCCTCTTTTAATTCAAGCCGCAGTAACTGCAATGCCTTTCTTTGACGGGTAGAAACAGTTCCAAGGGGAATATGTAAGGCTTGGGCAGTTTCGGCTACTGTATAGCCACTAAAGAACCGCAGGATAATCACTTCCTTCAGTTCCTTAGGAAGCCTTCGAATTGCATCCTTAAGGGGCAGAGAATCGAATGTCTCTATCGCTATTTCCGACAATTCGTCTAATGGCTGATACCTTCTTTGACGGCGCAATTCATTATAACATTCATTGATTAAAATACGGGTAATCCAAGTATCAAAAAATTCCGGCTGTCGGAGTCTCCATTTGCCGCATAACGCCTTATATACAGCCTCATCCACAGCATCCATTGCCAGAGTTTCACTTCCCAGATATAACAATGCTGTCTTATAGAGTTTTGTCCGGACAGATTCAACCCGTTTTGCAAATTCTTCGTTATTCACCGCTACCTCACCTCCTTGTACCCATTAGACGTCTGAAGAGGACATTTTTATTTTAAACCTAAAAATTTTTTGTTTTTTACCATTGTGTCCATCACAAAAACCCGGAAGGCAAATGCCTTCCGGGTTTTTTGTAGCTATTAGCCCTTGAAGTACTTAACAGCAGCTTCAAACATACGAATATCGTAGTTACCGGGAACATTCTTGTAAAGCTGAGCGCCAATTCGTTCGCTATGACCCATCTTGCCGATGACTCTGCCGTCGGGAGAAGTGATACCCTCGATCGCAAACAGAGAGCCGTTGGGATTGAAGGCAGTGTCCATGGTGGGATTGCCGTCAAGATCCACATACTGGGTAGCGATCTGGCCGTTCTTAGCCAGTTCCATAGCCAGTTCCTTGGTGGCATAGAAGCGGCCCTCGCCGTGAGAAATGGGAACATTCACAATATCGCCCACATTCATCAGACTCAGCCACGGAGACTGATTGGATGCGATTCGGGTCTGCACGATCTTGGATTGGTGACGGGCGATGGTGTTAAACGTCAAAGTGGGACAATTGGCGTCGGTGTCCAGAATCTTACCGTAAGGTACAAGGCCCAGCTTGATCAGCGCCTGGAAACCGTTACAGATACCGCACATCAGGCCATCCCGGTCGTCCAGCAGTCGGGTAACCTGCTCCTTGATAGCAGGATTACGGAAGAAGGCCGTAATGAACTTGGCAGAGCCGTCGGGCTCATCACCGCCGGAGAAGCCGCCGGGAATAAAGATCATCTGGCTTTCTGCAATCTTTTTAGATACGGTTTCCACACTCTGGGCAACATCGTCAGCGGTGAGGTTGCGGATCACAACGATCTCCGCATCGCCGCCGGCATCAATGACAGCGCGGGCAGAATCGAACTCGCAGTTGGTACCGGGGAATACAGGAATCAGCACCTTGGGCTTTGCGCACTTCACAGCAGGTGCTTTTGCGCCAAGACCTTTATAGTTGAACACGGGGACTTCGGTCTCCGTCTCATTAACAAAGGTGGAATAAACACCCTCCAACACGCCCTCATTCAGTTCCAGCAGTTCGGCGATGGTTGCACGGTCGCTATCCAAAACAACGGAAGGCTCAGCGGTAGTAATACCGATTCTGGTGGCGTAGGGCATAGAAACATCTTCTGTCAGCTCAGCCACGATAAAGCCATACATTCCGGCATCGTGCCAACTATTATCTACAGCGCCGCAGGAGGCAAAGCCGATCCGGTTACCGAAGGACATCTTCATAACCGCTTCGCCCAAGCCGTTTTCTACTGCCCAGGCAGCCTTCACTTTGCCGGCCATATGCAGGCTGTGGAACTGCTCCCAGGCGGTCTTCTGGCTTTCCGCAGTCTTGTCAGTAGGGGCAAACAGGTAGACGGGATTACCGGCTTCCTTAAATTCGGGAGTCAGCACCTGCTCCTTGTCAATAGGCGCAATAGCAAAGGAGATCAGCGTGGGAGGTACATCCATATCCAGGAAAGAACCGGACATAGAGTCCTTGCCGCCAATGGCGGCTGCGCCCAGCTCCAGCTGTGCATCCAGCGCGCCCAAGAGCGCTGCAAAGGGCTTACCCCAGCGCTTGGGATCGCTCTGCAGCTTCTCGAAGAACTCCTGCAGGGTCAGGTATACCTTCTTATAGTCCGCGCCGGCAGCCACCAGCTTGGCTACTGAAGAATACACAGAGGCATATGCGCCGGTATAGGGATCGATGCTCATATGGTCAGGATCCAGTCCCCAAGCCATCACACTGGCCTGAGAGGTGTGCTGACCGGGCAACACAGGCAGGACGGCTGCCATTGCCTGGGCCGGCGTGGTCTGGGTCTTGCCGCCGAAGGGCATCAGCACAGAGCCTGCGCCGATACTGCCGTCAAAGCGTTCTACCAGACCTCTGCGGCTGGCGGTCTTCAGATCTACAGCCATCTCACGCAGAGAGCCATACAGAGCATTGCTCAGAGCGGACAGGTCCTTCTCGGTGACATTTACCCGGGTGTGCTTGCTGGCGCCGTTGGTATCCAGGAAGGCCCGGGACAGGCTTGCAATGGTCTGGCCCTTCCAGACCATAACCATTCTGGGATCTTCGGTAACCACCGCTACACGGTAGGCTTCCAGATTCTCCTTCTGGGCAGCAGCGATGAAGGTATCGGCATCCTTGGCATCTACAACAACCGCCATACGCTCCTGGGATTCGGAGATGGCAATTTCTGTGCCATCCAGTCCGTCATACTTCTTCCGCACTGCATCCAAATCAATCTGCAGACCGTCAGCCAGCTCGCCAATGGCAACGGAAACACCGCCTGCGCCAAAGTCATTACAACGCTTGATGAGACGGGTGACCTCACTGTTGCGGAACAGGCGCTGGATCTTCCGTTCCTCAGGGGCATTACCCTTCTGGACCTCGGAAGCCATAGTGGTCAGGGATTTCATATTGTGGCTCTTGGAGGAGCCGGTAGCGCCGCCAATGCCGTCACGGCCGGTACGGCCGCCCAGCAGGACGATCACATCACCGGGAGCAGGACGCTCACGGCGTACATTATAGGCAGGGGCTGCGCCCACCACTGCGCCGCACTCCAGGCGCTTGGCTGCATAACCGTCGTGGTAAATCTCAGCCACATGGCCGGTAGCAAGACCGATTTGGTTACCGTAAGAGGAGTAACCGGCTGCGGCAGTCTGGCAGATCTTGCGCTGGGGCAGCTTGCCAGGAATGGTCTCGTTAATAGGCTTCCGGGGATCGGCGCCGCCGGTCACACGCATGGCCTGATGTACATAGGCGCGGCCAGACAGGGGGTCACGGATACAACCGCCGATACAGGTCGCCGCGCCGCCAAAGGGCTCGATCTCTGTGGGGTGGTTGTGAGTCTCATTCTTGAACATTAAGAGCCAATCCTGATCCTCGCCGTTTACCTTGGCGGTAACATGGATGGAACAGGCATTGATCTCTTCGCTCTCGTCCAGCTCGGGGAGCAGGCCGCGCTTTTTCAGGGTCTTGGCGCCGATGGTGGCAATATCCATCAGTGTCTGAGGACGCTTGGCAGCCTTTTCTTCGCCATACACCTCCACGCGGGCCGCCAGATACCGCTCATATGCGGCAGCAACGGCAGGATCGTCGATCTTTACATCATCGATAATGGTGGAGAAGGTGGTGTGACGGCAGTGATCAGACCAATAGGTATCTACCACACGGATCTCAGTAATGGTAGGATCCCGCTTTTCTTCCTCACGGAAGTAGTTCTGCAGGAACTTGAGATCGTCCACATCCATAGCAAGACCCAGCTTCTCAAGAAGCTCTGCAAGGCCCTTATCGTCCAGCGTGATAAAGCCGTCGACGGTAGCTACAGACTGGGGAATTGCATATTCCATCGTCAGTGTCTCCGGCTTTTCAAGCGTAGCTTCCCGGGATTCCACAGGGTTGATCACATACTTTTTGATGGTCTCAACCTCAGCATCCGTCAGCTTGCCGTACAGGCCATAAACGCGCGGGGTATGGATCAAGGGACGCTCGCCCTGGGAAATGATCTGAATGCACTGAGCAGCAGAGTCAGCGCGCTGGTCAAACTGACCGGGCAGGTACTCTGCAGCAAAGACGGTAGCGCCGCTCAGGTCCAATTCTGCCGTAGCAATATCCAGCTGCGGCTCAGAAAACACAGTGCCGATGGCGTAATCGAACAATTCCTTGGTAATATTCTCCGCATCATAGCAATTCAGCAGGCGGACATTCTCCAGGCCGGTGATGCCAAGCAAGTTCCGGGCATCATTCAAAAGAGCCTTTGCCTCATTGGCAAGGTCCGGTTTCTTCTCTACATATACTCTGTAAACCAATCTTAATTCCTCCCTGCTTTCAGTGCTTTCGCGCCAATATCGTTGCGGTAGAACGCATTGTCAAAGTGGATGGTTTTCACCATTTCGTAAGCATTTGCGATGGCCTTTTCCAGCGTATCAGCAACGGCAGTTGCGCCCAGAACACGACCACCGTTTGTAACCAGCTTGCCGTCCTTGATGGCCGCGCCGGCTACATAGACACCATCCCAAATCGTCTCGGGAATGGTCATCTCAAAGCCCTTTTCATAGGCGGTGGGATAGCCCTTGGACGCCATAATCACACAACAGGCATTCATGTCAGCGAACTTGACTTCCGTTTCTGCCAGCGTGCCGTTGGTGGTGGCCTGCATAACCGTCAGCAGGTCACTTTCCAGCAGAGGCAGAACCACCTGGGTTTCAGGATCACCGAAACGGCAGTTATATTCAATGACCTTGGGGCCATTGGGGGTCAGCATCAAACCAAAGTACAGGCAGCCCTTAAATGTACGGTCCTCTGCATTCATTGCAGCTATGGTGGGCAGGAAAATGGTTTCCATACATTGTTTTGCGATTTCATCAGTGTAGTAAGGGTTGGGGGCCACAGTGCCCATGCCGCCGGTGTTGAGGCCGGTATCATTGTCCCCTGCCCGCTTGTGATCCATAGAAGAAATCATAGGTACAACTACATTTCCATCGGTAAAGGACAGAACGGACACTTCAGGACCGGTGAGGAATTCCTCAATGACGATCTGATCACCGCTCTTGCCAAACACCTTATCAGACATCATGGACTTTACCGCATCCACAGCTTCCTCGCGGGTCTGGGCAATAATAACGCCCTTGCCCAACGCCAGGCCGTCTGCTTTGATAACCGTGGGAATGGGTGCGGTCTGCAAATAAGCAATAGCCGCATCCATATCGGTAAAGACTTCATAAGCTGCGGTGGGGATGCCGTACTTTTTCATCAGATTCTTAGAAAAGACCTTGCTGCCTTCAATGATGGCGGCATTGGCCCGGGGTCCGAAGCAAGGAATCCCCTTTTCTTCCAACGCATCCACGCAGCCCAGCACCAGAGGATCATCGGGGGCAACCACAGCATAGTCAATCGCATTCTCCACAGCAAAGGCCACAATCTTTTCGATATCCTTCGCGCCGATGTCCACACAGGTGGCATCCTTTGCGATACCGCCGTTACCGGGCGCTGCAAAAATTTCCGTTACCGTCTTATTTTCTTTCAGTTTTTTTATGATGGCATGTTCTCTTCCGCCACCGCCAACAACCAGTATTTTCATAGATACACTCCAAAATTTATACTTTTCAAAAACAGACCGATTGCCACACTGCATTTGGCAGTGTGGCAAAGGATTCTTAGTGGTGGAACAGACGCATTCCGGTAAATGCCATTACCATATTATTCTTGTCGCATTCTGCGATCACCAGGTCATCGCGAATAGAGCCGCCGGGTTCAGCAATGTAAGAAACGCCGGAAGCCTTGGCCCGCTTGATGCTGTCGGGGAACGGGAAGAAGGCATCGGAGCCCAGTGCTACGCCGGTACGGGAGTCCAGGAAGGCTCTCTTTTCAGCTTCTGTCAGAGGCTCGGGACGGGTGGTGAAGTAATTCTGCCAGATACCCTCAGCGCAGACATCCTCTTCATTGCCGTTGATATAGCCATCAATGGCATTGTCGCGACCGGGACGGCCCAGATCCTCACGGAAAGGCAGCGCCAGGGTCTTGGGATGCTGACGGAGGAACCAAGTGTCAGCCTTGCCGCCTGCAAGTCTTACGCAGTGGACACGGGACTGCTGACCGGCGCCTACACCAATTGCCTGTCCGTCGTAAGCAAAGCACACGGAGTTGGACTGTGTGTACTTCAGAGTGATCAGAGAGATGATCAGGTCAGTCTTTGCATCCTCGGTGAACGCCTTGTTTTCAGTAACGATATTCTCCAGCAGGTGCTCACCGATCTTAAAGTTATTGCGGCCCTGCTGGAAGGTGATACCGAAGACCTGCTTGGTCTCCTGCTCGGCAGGAACAAAGTTGGGGTCGATCGCCACAACATTATAGCTGCCACCCCGCTTGGTCTTCAAAATCTCCAGGGCCTCGTCGGTATAACCGGGGGCGATCACACCGTCAGAAACCTCACGGGCAATCAGCTTAGCGGTCAGGGCATCACAGGTATCAGACAGAGCCACCCAGTCGCCAAAGGAGCACAGACGGTCTGCGCCACGGGCACGGGCATAAGCGCAGGCCAGAGGATTCTCATCCAAACCTTCGATATCTTCCACGAAGCAAGCCTTCTTTAGCTCCATGGGCAGCTTCTTACCAACTGCAGCAGAAGTAGGAGAAACGTGCTTAAAAGAAGTCACAGCGCACATTCCGGTAGCTTCCTTCAGTTCCTTGACCAGCTGCCAGGAGTTGAAAGCATCCAGGAAGTTGATAAAGCCGGGACGGCCGTTCAGGATCTGGATAGGCAGATCTGTTCCGTCGTGCATATAAATTTTTGCAGGCTTCTGATTGGGGTTACAGCCGTACTTCAATTCAAACTCTTTCATTTTCTTTCTCCTTATTCGTGTTTGTTGAAAATCTTCTGTTCGTAAGCGCCGGTCTTCAGATCAGTATAGCGGACAAACAGAGAGATCTTGTTATCTTCGTTCAGATTCTTCCACAGCATTTCTGCGAAGGCGTTCATATCGTTATCCATAGCCACACGCTCAGGCTCGCCCTGGAAGGTGGGAATGACGGGATTGCCGTCGCACACATAAGTGTGGATAAAATGGCCCAGCCCTGCGATTGCAGGATACTCATAGAAGAAGCGGGCGCAGGCAGTGCCTTCGGCGTCAGCAGACTTCAAAATGGACATCTTGTAGCTGCCATCACCCGCCAGCAGGCCGGAGATACGAGGGGTCCAGTTAGGACCGTCGTCCTCAAAACAACGGGTACGCAGGGCAGCTTCCCAGCTCTCGCCCTTGGCAAGATACTCCCAAATGGTGTCGGTCTGGTCACCGTTGGTCACGATCAGGCCGCAGCCTGCTTCACGGACAGGGTGATAGATAATCAGATGCGGATCCTTCATCAGACTGGGATCATGTGCTTCAGTGCGAATGCCATCCGGCTCCTGAACAAACACGCGGTTGCGGCTATTAACGCTACGGCCCATAATAAAGTATGCAGCAACGGACTTTGTGCCGTCGGGGGTGATACCCAGCACAATGCCGCGACCGGGATATACATTTGTGGACAACTTTTCAGCAAGAGAACCTACTTCGTAAACATTCATTATCTGTCTTCCTTTCTTACAACAGGCTGCAAACCTGTTCCACTGCAGCCGGTAAAATCTTCCATTCTGCCTGTTCCATAACACGTTTCTGCAGAATCTCGGGTGTATCGCCAGGCTGAATTTCTACAGCTTTTTGGAGAATGATCTCTCCCCCATCCGGGATCTCGTTGACAAAATGCACCGTTGCGCCGGTGACCTTCACGCCATAATCCAGGGCCGCCTGGTGAACACGCAGACCATAGAAACCCTCGCCGCAGAAGGACGGGATCAAAGACGGGTGGACATTGAGGATCCGCTTGGGGTAGCAAGATGTAAAGGATTCACTGAGAATGGACATAAAGCCTGCCAGCACAATCACGTCAATGCCATATTGGGTCAACAGCTGCTTGATCTTTTCCTCAAAAGCTGCCTGGCTGCCCAGTTCCTTTTTCAGTACCACTTCCGTGGCAATGCCGGCATTGGCTGCCCGCTGCAAAGCATAGGCACCAGCATTATTGGATATTACCAGGCAAATATCGCCACTGTGAATTATGCCCTTTGCCTGCGCATCGATCAGCGCCTGCAGATTGGTGCCGCCACCGGATACCAGTACTGCGATTTTCGCTTTATTCATACCGGCTCCTCGCTCAGCAAATGGTGATCTTCTCGTCGGATGCTACGATTTTACCGATCACATAAGCAGTCTCACCGTTGGCAGCCAGGATTTCCAGGGCCTTGTCCACTTCCTCGGCCTTGACCACGATGCTCATACCCACACCCATATTGTAGGTGTTGAACATATCCCGCTCGGGGATATTGCCGGTCTTTGCAATCAGGTCAAAGATGGGCAGGACCTTCACAGCGCTTCTGTCGATCACGGCGCCCAGGCCATCGGGAATGCTGCGGGGAATGTTCTCATAGAAACCGCCGCCGGTGATGTGGGAGATACCCTTCACATCTACCTGCTCCAGCAGGGCCAGTACGGATTTTACATAAATGCGGGTGGGCACCAGCAGAGCTTCTGCCACACTCTTGCCACCCAACTCCTCCCGGGCAGTATACAGTTCGGGAGGATTGTTATCAATATCAAAGACCTTACGGCACAGGGAGAAACCATTGGAATGGATGCCGGTAGAGGCCAGCGCGATCACCACATCGCCGGCTGCCATGCGGGTGTTGTCGATAATCTTCTTCTTATCCACGATACCCACAGCGAAGCCTGCCAGATCATACTCGTCCACAGGCATCAGACCGGGATGCTCGGCAGTTTCACCGCCGATCAATGCAGCACCGGACTGGACACAGCCCTCAGCCACACCGCCGACAATGGCCGCAATCTTTTCCGGATAGTTCTTGCCGCAGGCAATATAGTCCAGGAAGAACAAAGGCTTTGCGCCGCAGCAGATAATGTCGTTGACACACATTGCCACCGCGTCGATGCCAATGGTATCGTGCTTGTCCATCAGCATCGCCAGCTTCACCTTAGTGCCGCAGCCGTCAGTGCCGGAAACCAGCACCGGTTCTTCCATGCCGGCAATATTCAGACCAAAGCAGCCGCCAAAGCCGCCAACATCATCCAGGCAGCCCTCGTTTTTGGTGCGCTTGATATGCTTTTTCATCAGTTCAACAGCCTTGTAACCGGCGGTGATATCCACACCAGCTGCAGCATAGCTCTCAGAGAAACTCTTTTCCATGATGTCACTCCTTATTTCTTAACCCTTGCCATTCCAGCAATAGGTGCAAATCTTATCTTTATCAATACCGATTGCCTCTAACAGGCCATCCAGCGACTGATAGCCCAGGGAATCAAAGCCCAGCTTATCGCAAATGGCCTTGGCCAGACATTTACCTCGCTCGGTGGTGGATTCTGCGTACTCTGCAATATGCTTATCTGCTTCCTCGCCTTCCAGTTCGCGGATGGTTTTCCGGGCAATCAATTCCATAGCCGAATTGCTGCGGGAGAAATTCAGATACTTGCAGTTATAAAATACAGGCGGACAGGCAGAACGCATATGCACTTCCTTGGCGCCGCTTTCGTACAGGAATTCCACAGTTTCCCGCAGCTGCGTACCACGGACGATGGAATCATCCACCAGCAGCAGCTTTTTACCCACGATCAGTTCCGGTACCGGAATCTGCTTCATCTTGGCCACCTGGCTGCGTACCGCCTGACTGGAGGGGGTAAAGGATCGGGACCAAGTGGGTGTATACTTCACGAAGGGACGAGCAAAAGGCTTATGGCTCTGATTGGCGTAACCAATGGCATGGGGAACGCCGGTATCCGGAACACCGGCAACATAATCCACATCCGGCATAGTGCCGCGCTCTGCTTCGTTGCGGGCCATGATCTCGCCGTTCCGGCAGCGCATAACCTCTACATTCTTGCCTTCATAATTGGAATTGGGGTAACCGTAGTAGGTCCACAGGAAGGCGCAGATCTTCATATCCTTGCCGGCAGGCTGGAGAACCTCCATACCGTCAGCCGTCAATTTGACGATTTCACCGGGACCCAGCTCATAGTAATCCTCGTAACCCAGCTTGTGATACACAAAGGATTCAAAGGAAACGCAGCAGCCGTCCTCCCCTTTTCCGATCAGTACAGGCAGTCTGCCCAGTTTATCCCGGGCAACCATAATGCTGTCGCTGGTGAGAATCAGAATTGTGGACGAGCCGTCAATGGACTCCTGGGCGTGGCGGATACCTGCGACCAAAGAATCCTTTTGGTTGATGAGGGCCGCCACCAGCTCGGACTGGTTGACCTTGCCGGAAGACATGGCCATAAACTGATGGCCGTGGTCGGAGAAATACTTTTCCACCAATTCATCCGCATTGTTGATGATACACAGTGGAAATAGCATATAAACCCAAGTGAGACCGCACCATCAGCGGCTGGGGGTCAGTATCACTGATACAGCCCATGCCGATATTACCCTTGAATTTTTTCAGATCCCCTTCAAACTTGGTGCGGAAAGGGGTATTTTCGATGCTATGAATCTGCCGTTGGAAGCCCGTCTCCGGGTCATAAACAACCATACCACCCCGGCGGTTGCCAAGGTGGGAATGGTAGTCAACACCGAAGAAAATATCCAAAACACAGTCACGATGAGAAATTGCTCCAAAAAAGCCTCCCACGGTATTTCCTCCTTAATGGTTTTGCTAAAAAATTAATTATGCGAAGAACAGCTTGTTCAGGGTCATGGGGTCAATATACTCACCGTTCTTATAGACACGCATATTGCCGGATGCCACTTCGTCGATCAGCATAACCTTGCCGTCGGGCGCATAGCCGAACTCGAACTTGATGTCGTACAGCTCCATGCCCTTTTCAGCCAGGTCATCAGCAACGATCTTGGTGATCGCCTGGGTCTGCGCCTTCAGGGAATCATACTGTTCAGCGGTCATAACGCCCAAGTCAACCAAACCATCCTTGGTGACCAGAGGATCACCCAAGGCATCGTTTTTGAAGGTGGTCTCCACATAGTAGGGCAGATCCTGGCCCTCGGTGCAGTACTCATTGTAACGACGGAAGAAGGAGCCAACTGCCTTACGGCGGCAGATGACCTCCAAGCCCTTGCCAAAGACCTTGGCGGGCAGGACTTCCATGGTGGTGTTGGCCAGATCGGCAGAGACATAGTGGGTGCGGATACCGGCGGCATTGATCTTTTCAAAGTAGTAAATGGACATACGCAGGTTTACATCGCCCACACCCTCGATCGTCAGGCCGACAGAGTTCTCGCCGGGATCAAACACACCGTCCTTGCCGGTGCAGTCGTCCTTAAACAGCAGCAGGCAGTTGCCGTTGGGCAGTTCATATACATTCTTGGTTTTGCCGGTGTAAAGCAGTTTGTAATCCATAATCAATTTCTCCTTTATAGTGATGAGTAAACAACTCAAGATTTACAGATTTGCAGCGATGTCTGCATCCTTCTGCAGGACTTTTTCAGCATCGCTCTTACGCTTAGCGTCCAGTTTGGCTGCCAGTTCCATGTCCTCGACGGCAATAATTTGAGCCGCAAGTAACGCAGCATTGCCGGCGCCGTTAATAGCAACGGTAGCAACCGGGATACCGGTGGGCATCTGTACGGTAGAAAGCAGCGCGTCCAGGCCGTCCATCATGCCGCCCTTACAGGGAATGCCGATCACAGGCAATGTGGTATTGGCAGCGATGGCGCCGGCAAGGTGAGCCGCCATACCGGCAGCGCAGATAATTGCACCAAAACCGTTGGCCCTTGCATTGATTGCAAAGTCACGGGCCTCCACAGGCGTTCTGTGCGCGGAATAGATGTGAACCTCATAGGGTATCTCCAGGGATTTGAGCATATCTACAGTCTTTTGAACGATGGGCAGATCGCTGTCGCTACCCATAATGATGCCTACTTTTTTCATATCTAACCTCCAAGATTTTCAACAAGACGCAAACAGGGCGCACTTAACCTGCGAACAGTGTTAAATGCGCCCAGACGGTCGGCTTCTACATTCTTTGTTCCCCTGTGGTGCTCCACATTTCCGTCAGTCGCAAAGAACTGTATTGAATACACAAATAGTTTACCACGGCAAGGATTTAGTGTCAAGAGAAGCTGGCGCATTCTGTCGGTTTAAACACGATTTTTTTCGTCCTTATCTGGTATTTTGTGTAAAATTTTAAGAATTATTAAATAAGGTTTTTCTTAGACTCGCAGTAGATGCACCGATAGATTCCCCGTTGGGCATCCACCAACTTAAATTTATGAGGGAGCTCCTGCTCGGTAGAGCAGATGCAGCGGGGATTGTCGCAGACCAGGCGGCTGTCCTCCACTGTTTCCATTTGCTCCATTTGCCTGCCCTCTTCCGCCTCTTTCAGCAGCTTCAGAATCAAAGCCATGCGCATAAATTTACCGTTGAGAGCCTGGCGGAAATAAGCAGCGCGGGGGTCATCATCCACCTTCACGCTGATCTCGTTGACTCTGGGCAGCGGGTGTAGCACACGCATCTCCGGCTTGCCGGCAGCCATCTTCTCAGGTGTGAGAATGTAGCTGTCCTTCAAGCGCTCATATTCATCAAAACTATCAAACCGCTCCCGCTGGATACGGGTCATGTACAAAACATCCAGCTCAGGGATTGCTTCTTCCAAAGAGGTGGTCTCCACATATTCCATTCCATTCTTTTCCAGCACTTCATACTTCACATATTTGGGAAGCATCAGTTCCTCCGGGGAGATCAGAACGAATTTGATATTGGCATACCGGGCAAATGCGGAGATCAGAGAATGGACAGTTCTGCCATATTTCAGGTCGCCGCAGCAGCCAATGGTCAGGTCGTGGAGTCGACCGTGTTCCCGGTAAATGGTCAGCAGGTCTGCTAAAGTCTGGGTAGGATGGCAATGGCCACCGTCACCGGCGTTGATAACAGGAATGGACGCATTGGTAGCGGCTACATAGGGCGCGCCCTCTTTGGGATGGCGAATAGCCATAATATCCACATAACAAGAGAGCATCTTAGCGGTATCTGCCATACTCTCGCCCTTGGAAGCAGAGGAAGAGGATGCCTCGCTGAAGCCCAGCACATTACCGCCCAGCTCGTACATAGCCGCTTCAAAGCTGAGTCTTGTGCGGGTAGAGGGCTCAAAGAACAAGGTTGCCAGCTTCTTGCCGCGGCAAGTATCTGCGTATTTTGCGGGGTTCTCGCTGATGTCGCAGGCAGTTTCCAGCAACTGCTGAATCTCCTCTACAGAAAAATCAACAATATCAATTAAACTTCTCATTATTTTGCTCCATTCACAGCCAGATAGTTCTTGATACGCGTGACATTTTCTTCATTGGCAGGATCCTCTTCCAGATACTCGATGATGTCATAGACATCAACAACAGAGTATACCGGGAAGCCGAACTGCTCTTCAATTTCCTGCATGGCGCCCTTTTCGGTCTGACCCTTTTCCTTGCGGTCAACCATAATGAAGGTGGCGATGACCTTGGTGCCTTCCAGATGCTTGAGAATCTCCATAGACTCCCGGATAGCAGTACCGGCAGTGATCACATCTTCAATGATGACAATCTCCTCCCCTGTCTGGGGTACATAGCCCACGAAAGTACCGCCCTCGCCATGGTCTTTGACCTCCTTGCGGTTAAAGAAGAAAGGCACATTCAGTCCGTTCCGGGACAGGGCCACGGCAGCGGAAATAGACAGAGAAATACCCTTGTAGGCAGGACCGTACAGAACGGCCTGCTTTTTGCCCAGCTTATCAAAGTATGCCTTGGCATAAAACTCACCCATCTTGGTGATCTGGTCGCCGGTCTTGATCATACCGGCATTGACGAAGTAAGGGATCTTTCGGCCGGATTTAGCGGTAAAATCACCGAACTTCAGAACACCTGCTTCCTGCAGGAATTCAATAAATTCTCTTTTATAAGCTTCCATTTTGGTTCTCCTTGTATGTTATTTTCGTGTGGAGATTGCCACACCAGTGTACGCACTGGTTCGCAATGACATATGTTTTAACTTTTAGTCGCAGAATTCCGCAACGCAGCGCTCGTAAGCGGCAACCGGATCGGCAGCCGCGGTAATGGGACGGCCAACGACAATATAGTCAGAGCCGATTTCCTTAGCCTGCGCAGGGGTCATAACCCGCTTCTGGTCGCCCACATCGCCGTCTGCAAAGCGGACACCGGGGGTAATGGTCAGGAAGTTCTTACCACAGGTATCGTGGACCTTGCCGGCCTCCAGAGGAGAACAGACGATGCCGTCAAGACCGGCCTCCTTGGCGCAGCTGGCATAGTGCATAACCACCTGATCGATAGGCTTTTCGATCAGCAGATCCTCTTCCATGCTCTGCTGGTCGGTGGAGGTCAGCTGGGTCACGGCGATCAGCAGCGGTCGGGTACCGTCCTCACGGGTCAGGCCTTCCAATGCAGCCCGCATCATATTTTTAGTGCCGGCAGCGTGGAGGTTGGTGATATCCACATCCAGATTCCGCAGAACAGCCATGGCTTTCTTGACAGTATTGGGAATATCGTGTAGCTTCAGATCCAGAAAGATCTTATGACCTCTTGCCTTGATCTCTCTGACGATAGCAGGACCCTCTGCATAATAAAGCTCCATGCCGATTTTTACAAAAGGCTTACGGCCGGTGAATTTGTCCAAAAACGCAAAGGTCTGCTCTGCGCTGGCAAAATCACAGGCTACGATGACATCCTTACCCATTATCTTGCACCTCCGATAATCTCACTTAATGTGTTAATTCTATACTTGTCCATCACAGCCGGCAGATCGTTGACAATATCCCGGCAAATGTAGGGGCTGACAAGGTTTGCTGCGCCCACTTCAACAGCGGTAGCGCCGGCCAACATCATTTCAACCACATCTTCTGCGCTGCTGACACCGCCCATACCCACAACCGGGACATTAACGGCATTTGCTACCTGGTAGACCATACGCAGCGCAACCGGGAAGATGGCAGAGCCGGAGAATCCGCCCATTTTATTGGCAATCACCGGCTTGCGGGTCTTCAAGTCGATCCGCATACCCAGCATTGTGTTAATCAGGCTGATGCCGTCTGCGCCGGCATCCTCGCAGGCTTTTGCCATGGATACGATGTCGGTCACATTGGGGGTCAGCTTCACGATCACAGGTTTTGTAGTGACCGCTTTGACAGCCTTGGTTACCTCGGCGGCTGCCTTGGGGTCCGTGCCGAAGCTCATACCGCCGCCGTGGACATTGGGACAGCTGATATTAACTTCCAACCAGCCGACCTGCTCTTGCTTATCCAGTTTTTCGCAGGTATAGGCATACTCTTCCACAGAAAAGCCGCTGACATTGGCCATTACCGGCTTGCGGAAGCATTTTTTCAGCTTGGGCAGTTCCTCAGAAACCACCTTTTCCACACCGGGATTCTGCAGCCCCACCGCGTTAATCATACCGGCGGTGCATTCTGCGATCCGAGGCGTGGGGT
>JAFVVI010000022.1 GCA_017502265.1 Oscillospiraceae bacterium | reverse complement strand
CGGAAGAAGCGGATGCGGAGGTCGGCCGTCTGGTTGCACTGCCGGGCACAAGCGGTCATCAGACTGGCTTGGCTGTGGATGTGGGCAGTACCAAAGAAGGCCATCAGTGGCTGGCGAACAACGGCTGGAAATATGGCTTCATTCTGCGCTATCCCGAGGGCAAGGAGGAAATCACCGGGCTGGATTACGAACCCTGGCATTTCCGCTATGTGGGAAAGGAGCTGGCAAAAGAGATCTACGATTCCGGACTGTGTCTGGAAGAATATCTCGAAATGATGAAGGATAAAGCGCTGTAAAACAAAAATATCCCCCCGGATATGAACCGAACCAGTAAAAACGGACAATAGACAAAACACCCCCTGATGTAGGATAATTACATCAGGGGGTATTACTATGTCAAAGAGAAAATACACACATATTAAAGCAATGGAACAGCAGATAATTAGAATGCGCGAAGCCGGTATGACACGGCAAGAAATAGCTGACGAGCTTGGTTTAACTAAGGAGCAAGTCAAGGGTTGGGTAAAACGCTACAACCGTCGTGGCAGAATTTTTCTTCAAGAATACGAACACAAAGCTAAAGGTCGTCCACGTAAGGATGGACAGCCGCCAAAGCAGGATATTCAGAAGGAGCTAGATCGGCTTCGGATGGAGAATAAGTTGTTACGGGATTTTCTGCAGTCCACAGAAAGGATGTGAGGCCAAAGGCAAAGTATGCAGTAATCTATCGTTACCGGGACGAGTACCCGGTATCTGTCATGTGTAAATTCTTTGGTGTGTCCCGGAGTGGTTACTATGACTTCGTCAAGCGGTTTGGTAAGCCTGAGCATGACGCTGCGCTGGCTCGAAAGATTGAGGAATGTCAGAATAAGACCGACAAAACCTACGGTTATAGGCGAGTGTGGAAGTGGCTGAAGGACAGGGATATAGCAAGGAATCCTAAAACGGTATTAAGAATCATGAAAAAGTATGGTTTACTGGCTGAAATCCGTCGCCGCAGGAAGTGGGTCAATCTCGGTCAGCAAGTACATAGATATGAGAATCTGCTGAAACGGCAGTTTAACGCAAGCGGTCCCAACAGCAAATGGGTTACAGATATTTCCTATATACAAACCAAGGAAGGTGTATTGTATCTGTCTATGATCCGGGATCTGTATGACAATAGTATCGTGGCCTACAAGACAGCCGCGCAGCAGACGGTTAATCTTGTCCTGGATACGATTCGGCTGGCAATGAAGAAGGAGAAAAAGAGAGTCGCTGCGGAGTTGCAGCTCCACAGCGACCAAGGCTTTCAATATACATCCCAAGCATATTTTAAGCTAACTCAATCTTACGGGATAACGCCGTCAATGTCAAGAAAAGGTAATCCTTACGACAACGCAATGGCAGAAAATTTCTTCTCTATTCTTAAAACAGAGTGTATCTACCGGCACAAGCCAAAGACATTTAATGAAGCGAATGATCTGATTGACAGATATATTTACTTCTATAACCATGAGCGCATCCAGAATAAAACTGGAGTGGCGCCGCTGACGCTGCGCCACTCCGCTTAAAACTAAATATTGCCTACATAGGGGACTTTTTGTACTGTCCGCACAAATTGGGGCAGTTCACTTGGCAGGGGCGCTTTCCTTTGGAAATATAGACCCTACAGCTTGGCAGCCTTGGTCAGGATGGCATGGGCAGCGCTTTGCTTGGATTGCAGCGGAAGTTCCTGGGTATCATCCTTTGTGATGATGGTGATAATGTTGGTATCAACACCGAAGCCCGCACCGGCCTGCTTGAGATTGTTAGCGCAGATCATATCCACCTTTTTCTTCTCCAGCTTGGCGCGGCTGTTTTCCAGCATATCCTTGGTTTCCATGGAAAATCCGCAGATCACCTGTCCGGCACGGCGGTTTTCTCCCAGCCATGCCAGGATATCCGTTGTCCGCTTCAGAGGAATGCTCAGTTCCCCATCCTTCTTTTTCATCTTATCCCTGCTGTAATCCGCAGGCGTGTAGTCCGCCACTGCCGCTGCCTTGAAAATATAGTCGGCCTCCGGCGCATACTGCGCCACCGCTTCAAACATATCCTGGGCACTGACCACGCTCACCACCTGCACAAAGGACGGCAGTTTGGCGCTGACCGCTCCGCAGACCAGGATCACCCGGGCACCCCGCAGCATAGCAGCCTCTGCAATGGCGCAGCCCATTTTGCCGGAGGAGTGATTGGTCAAATAGCGCACGGGATCCAAAGCCTCCCGGGTAGCACCGGCTGTGACCAGCACCGTCTTGCCCTGCAAATCGTGGGGCATGGCAATTTCCCGGAGAATATACTGCACCAGTTCCTCAGGCTCCGGCAATTTTCCCGAGCCAACCGCTCCGCAGGCCAGGCGGCCGGATGCAGGCGTGATCACCTGCCAGCCATACTTCTGCAAAATCTGAAGATTGTCCTGGGTCACAGGATTTTCGTACATATTGGTATTCATAGCCGGGGCAATCAGCTTGGGGCACTTGCAGGCAAGGACGGTAGTCGTCAGCATATCATCCGCCAGGCCGTGGGCCAGCTTTGCGCAGACATTTGCCGTAGCGGGGGCGATGATCACAAGATCCGTCCTCTGCGCCAGGGAGATATGCTCCACCTGATGCACAAAATTCCGGTCAAAGGTATCTACCATGGTACGGTTGCCGGTGAGCTGTTCAAAGGTCAGCGGGGCGATAAACTCCGTGGCATTTTGGGTCATGACCACTTCCACACAGGCGTGCAGCTTTACCAGCGCAGACGCCAGTGCGGCAGCTTTGTAGGCAGCGATCCCACCGGTAACACCCAACAGTACCGTTTTTCCCTGCAGCATAGAAACTCCTCCTTAAGTGAACACTTTTCTATATTATAGTCCCAAATCTCCGCCGTGTAAAGTTAAAAATCATCTTGAAATCATATTGGGTTTTATATATAATAAAATTGCCTCGTTGAGGTGAGATTGCGCTGTATTCGCTGGGGCGAAACGGCAGCAGGAGGTAACTGAATATGAAAACGAAACATGTAGACACAAAACGCCTGGTGTTATTGGCTATGCTCAGCGCAATTCTGCTGGTCATGTCCTTCACACCCCTGGGGTACCTGAACATCGGTCCCCTGGCCATTTCGCTGAATATGATCCCCGTAGCCATCGGAGCCATTGCGCTCGGACCGGGAGGCGGCGCATTCCTTGGTGCGGTATTCGGCATCACCAGCTGCCTGCAATGTGTAGGCATCGGCGGCACCAGTGCCATGGGTGTGGCTCTTTTTGAGATCAGCCCGCTGCTGACCATCCTGCAGCGGTTTGTCACCCGTGTCCTGGCCGGCTTTCTGACCGGTGTTGTTTACCGGCTGCTCAAAAAGCACCTTTCCTTTTTCACCCCCTATGTGGCAGGATTCTGCGCGGCGCTGTTCAACACCGTCTTTTTCATGGCAGCCCTTGTGCTTCTTTTCAGCCATACCGAGTACCTGCAGAATTTGATCGCG
>JAFVVI010000021.1 GCA_017502265.1 Oscillospiraceae bacterium | reverse complement strand
GCCATCGTCAGCCCTACACCAAGGTGGAAATCACCAAGATCGCTCTGTAATTATGACTAGATGCGAATTTTTTACCGAGAATGACAGAATCACAGGATTCTCCATCTCCGGTCACAGCGGTTATGCTGAAGCGGGTGCTGATATCGTCTGCGCCGCAATCTCCGCTGCCGTGACCATGGCTGAAGCCACCATCAATGATGTGTGTGGCGCAAAGGCCAAAGTTCGGGTCAAAGACGAGCAGGCTCGTATCACTCTGACCCTCCCCGCTTCCTGCGACGAAGAAGAAACTGTTCAGGCAGTGCTCTCCGGATTGATGCTGACGCTGATCAGCCTGCGGGAAGATTATCCAGATTATATCGAAGTTTTGGAGGTATAATGCCATGATGAAAATTGGTATTCAGTTCTTCGCTCACCACAAGGGCGGCGGTTCTACCAAGAACGGTCGTGATTCCGAGGCTAAGCGTCTGGGCGTGAAGCGTGCCGATGGTCAGTTCGTTCTGGCCGGCAACATTCTGGTTCGCCAGAGAGGCACTCACATTCACCCCGGTGTGAACGTGGGTATGGGCAGCGATGACACTCTGTTCGCTCTGGTAGACGGCACTGTCCGTTTCGAGCGTAAGGGTAAGGATCGCCGTCAGTGCTCCGTGTACGCTGCTGAGCAGTAATCCGATTAAAAAGCTGCCGCAAGATCTTGCGGCAGCTTTTTTAATTGAAAGTTGAAAATTGAAAGTTGAAAATTGTGGTATTTTCTGCGAAAATGAATTAAAATATAGACAAGCAGTATTGGAATTTTCAATTTTCCATTTTTAATTTTCAATTCCGACGCAAGGAGGATTTTCTTATGGAAATGTTTGTAGATAAAGTGCGAATTACCGTGGTTGGCGGTCGCGGCGGTGACGGCGCGGTGGCTTTCCACCGGGAAAAATATGTGGCAGCCGGCGGCCCGGACGGCGGTGACGGCGGTCACGGCGGCAGCGTTATTCTGCGGGTCAACGATAACCTGTCCACGCTGCTGGATTTCCGCTATAAGCGCAAGTATGCCGCCCAGTCCGGCGTTAACGGACAGGGCCGGGGTATGAGCGGCAAGCGGGGCGAGCCTTTGATTATTCAAGTGCCCAGAGGCACTGTGGTCCGTGACGCGGAGACCAATCAAATTATTGTGGATATGTCCACCGGCGAGGATTTTGTGATTGCAAAGGGCGGTCGCGGCGGCTGGGGCAATGCCCATTATGCCACCCCCACCCGGCAGGTGCCCCGGTTTGCCAAGGCCGGTCTGCCCGGCCAGGAGCGGGATGTGATTTTGGAATTAAAGCTGCTGGCGGATGTGGGCCTGGTTGGCTTCCCCAATGTGGGTAAATCCACCCTGCTCTCCGTTACCTCCAATGCCCGGCCCAAGATCGCCAATTACCACTTTACCACCCTGTATCCCAATCTGGGTGTGATTTATGTGGACGAGGGCGTGTCCTTTGTTATGGCGGACATTCCCGGCATTATCGAGGGCGCGGCCGACGGCGCGGGCTTAGGCCATGATTTCCTGCGGCACATTGACCGTTGCCGGCTTTTGGTCCATGTGGTGGATGTATCCGGCAGCGAGGCAAGAGATCCGGTGGAGGATTTTGATGCCATCTGCGAGGAGCTGAAAAATTACTCTGTGGATCTTTCTAACCGGCCTATGATCGTGGCGGCCAATAAGTGCGACTTGCTGATGCCGGAAAGCGACAATCTGGAGCGGCTGCGTAAGCATGTGGAGGCGGCCGGCTGCGAATTCTATGAGATTTCCGCCGGTACTACCCAAGGTACCCGGAATCTGATGCGGGTGGTGGCTGAGAAGCTCCGCACCCTGCCCCCCGTGACCATCTATGAGCCGGAGTATGTGGCCCCGGTGGCCGAAGTGGGCGACCCCAGCAATCTGGAGATCGAGCATTACGGCAGCACCTGGGTCATCACCGGAACCTGGCTGGAGCGGCTGGTTATGAACATCAATTTCGATGATTACGAATCCCGGAACTACTTCGATATGCAGCTGCACAAGTGCGGCCTGTTTAAGCGCTTGGAGGAAATGGGTATTCAAGACGGCGATGTGGTGGATATTTACAATTTTGAATTTGAATATCAGCGATAAAGAAAAAGGGAACGGCTTAGGCCGTTCCCTTTTTTATGGATATCTTAGCCCCAGGGCAGTCTGTTGGGGGCGCTGGTGGGCTTGGGAATGTTCTCGGTTGCGTCTGTGGGCTGATTGGTGGAGGTGTTACCGTTGTTGGGGGTAGTGGCTTCAGTGTTTTGGGTGGCATTCTCATCGGTTTGGTTGTTGTTGCCACCGGTTTGATTGTTATTGCCGGTCTGGTTGTTGCTACCGGACTGGTTGTTATTGCCGGACTGGTTGTTGCTACCGGACTGGTTGTTGCTGCCGGACTGGTTGTTGCTACCGGACTGGTTGTTATTGCCGGACTGGTTGTTGCTGCCGGACTGGTTGTTGCTGCCGGACTGGTTGTTGCTACCGGACTGGTTGTTATTGCCGGACTGGTTGTTATTGCCGGTCTGGTTGTTATTGCCGGTCTGGTTGTTATTGCCGGTCTGGTTGTTGCTACCGGACTGATTGTTATTGCCGGACTGGTTGTTGCTACCGGACTGGTTGTTGCTGCCAGTCTGGTTGTTATTATCGCCTTCTTGGCTGTTGTTCTCATTGCTTTGGGTAGTGTTTTCGGTGCCTTGAGCTGCGCCGGTTGTGTTCGTGGAATCACCTTTTTTCTTACCGCAGGCGCACAGGGTCAGTACCATGATCAGCGCCAGCAGCAGAGCCAATAACTTCTTCATATCCGTTTATGCTCCTTTTTATGTTGCTTACAGGTGGGGATGCCCTCTGTATATCATTTATTATAACATTTGCTATCTACATAAGTCAATATGCCGGTTCGTTGGAAAATTCCGCAGCGATCACATAGTCGATAAAGGCTTTGAGGCTTTTGGAAATCCATTTATTCCTGTGATAGATCAACTGCTTCCAAATATCGATCTGAAAATCCTGCACATCCAGGTAGCGCAGAGCGCCCGCGTCGATCAGGGGCTTTGTGACAAAATCCGGCAGGAAGGAGATCATATTGCTCTGGGCGATGATGGAGGTGATGATGTCCGTCCGCCCGATCTCCAGCACCGGCTTGATTTCCAAGGACCGTTTGGCCAGCTCTCTGTCAAAGACCCGGCGGTAGCCCTGTCCGTGTTCCGTCAGAATAAAGGGCTCGTTGATAATATCCCGGACGGACAAATCTCTGACACCGGCAAAACGGGATTTGGCATTGGCCACAAAGTGCATGGGCAGCTGCTTTTCCTTTGCGATGATGTAGTCCCGGTTGTACAGGTGGCCTTCCAGGGTGATGATCACATCGGCTTCGTTATGGTCCAGCATGCTGAGCATCACGCCGGAGTCGCCTGTGGTGAATTTGACGGAAATAGAGGGGTACTGTTTGTGGAAATTGATATAGTGGGAGTGGATCATTTCCTCACATACTGAGTCCGGGGTCACCACATGAATGTGACCGCTGCATTGGGCTTCCTCTTCCAGACTTTCCTTGAAATCGTCGGTCAGGGTGCGGATCTTATGGGCGTAGGATACCAGTTCCCGGCCTTTTTCTGTCAGAGTCACGGTGTGGTTGATCCGCTCAAAAAGCAGGCACCCCAACTCTTTTTCCAGCTGCTTGATCTGGGCGGAGACGGTGGATTGGGAATAACCCAGCTGCTCGGCGGCCTTGGTAAAGCTTCCCAGCTCCGCAATGTGGATAAAGGTGATCAGATTGCGCAATTCCATTGTATACCCTCCAACATCGAAAATTTCGATGGTAAACATCAAAACCATTCGTTTGACGAATGCTTAGAGGTAGTATACAATGGGCAACAAGAAAAAGCAAGCATTAAATTTGTTTGCTTCACACTTGGCCTTTCAGTGATGAAAACGGCCGATAAAAAGAAGATAAGGAGTCCTCATTATGAAAAAAGCAATCTCTGTTCTGTTAGCGCTGATCCTCTGCCTCAGCTGCTTCGCCGCCTGTGGCAAGACCGATACAAACGACGGTACCGGCAATGCCGACAACACCGCTAAGAAGTATAAGATCGGTATCTGCCAGCTGGTTGAGCATGTGGCGCTGGATGCCGCAACCGAAGGCTTCAAGCAGGCCATCATTGATGCTCTGGGCGCAGATGCCGTGGAATTTGATTTCCAGAACGGCCAGAACGACCCCAACACCTGCTCCACCATCGTCAACCAGTTTGTATCCAACAAGGTTGACCTGATCATGGCAAACGCCACCCCTGCACTGCAGGCTGCTGCCGCTGCTACCAACGAGATCCCCATCCTGGGCACCTCCGTTACCGAGTACGGCGTTGCATTGGACCTGAAGGATTTCAACGGCACTGTGGGCGGCAACATCTCCGGTACATCCGACCTGGCGCCTCTGGATAAGCAGGCTGCTATGATTACCGAATGGTGCCCCGAGGCCAAGACTGTTGGCCTGCTGTACTGCTCCAAGGAAGCTAACAGCCAGTATCAGGTGGATGTGATCAAGGCTGAGCTGGAGAAGAAGAACATCACCGTTACCATGTACCCCTTCACCGACTCCAATGACCTGGCGCAGGTCTGCACCACCGCTGCTGACAAGTGCGATGCCATCTATGTTCCCACCGACAACACCGTTGCTGAGAACACCGGCATTATCACCAACATCTGCGAGCCCAAGAAGATCCCCGTCATCGCCGGCGAAGAGGGCATCTGCTCCGGCTGCGGTATCGCAACCCTGTCCATCAGCTACTACGATCTGGGCTACACCACCGGCAAGATGGCCGTCAAGATCCTCAAGGGCGAGGCAAAGATCGCGGAGATGCCCATCGAGTACGCTGAAAAGCAGACTCCCAAGTATAACAACGATATCTGCCAGGCCCTGGGTATTACCCCTCTGGAAGGCTACACTGCTATCGAAGCAAAGTAATTACGAATATTTCAGCCGGGGAGAATGGATCTTCTCTCCGGCTGATTCCCTATTTTAAATTAGCAGGAGAATAGAAATGGAAATTTTACAACAGCTTTTGGGCGCCCTGCCCGGCTCTGTTTCGCAGGGCCTGATTTGGGGCATTATGGCCATTGGCGTATATATTACTTACTGTATTTTGGATGTGGCCGACCTGACCGTGGACGGCTCCTTTGCCACCGGCGGCGCAGTGGCCGTGGTGCTGATTTTGAACGGCTGCAATCTGTGGCTTGCCATGGTGGCGGCCTTTGCCGCAGGTCTGCTTGCCGGCGCGGTGACAGGCTTCTTGCACACACTGATGGGCATTCCGCCCATTCTGGCGGGCATTCTTACCCAGCTTTCCCTGTACTCCATTAACTTGAAAATTATGGGCAAGGCCAACCAGTCCATCAATGTCAACAAAACAGATCTGTTGATCTCTCTGCGCTGGGTCAAGGAGTTTGCAATGCACAACCCCCTGATCACTGTGGGTATCGTGCTGGCGGTGCTGATCGGCATTCTGTACTGGTTCTTCGGCACCGAGATGGGCAGCGCCATCCGGGCCACCGGCATCAACCAGAATATGAGCCGCGCCCAGGGTATCAACACCAACTTCAATAAGGTGCTGGGCATTATGGTTTCCAACGGCCTGGTGGCCTTTTCCGGCGCATTTTTGGCCCAGTACCAGGGCTTTGCCGATGTGAAGATGGGCCAGGGCGCTATCGTCATCGGCCTGGCTGCCGTGATCATCGGCGAGGCGCTGTTTGGTAAGATTTTCAAGAATTTTGCTCTGCGCCTGCTGTCTGTGGCTTTGGGTTCTATCATTTACTACATCGTCATTCAGGCGGTTATCACCATGGGTCTGGACGCTAACCTTTTGAAGCTCCTGTCTGCTGCCATCGTTGCTATCTTCCTGGCCGTTCCGTACTGGAAGCGGCAGTATGCCCAGTCCCATATCAGAATCGCAAAGGAGGTTAAAGAAAATGCTTGACATCGTAAATGTGCAGAAAACCTTTAACCCCGGAACCATCAATGAGAAAAAGGCCCTCAACGGCATTAACCTCCACCTGGACGAGGGCGATTTTGTCACCGTCATCGGCGGCAACGGCGCCGGCAAGTCCACCATGCTTAATATGATCGCAGGCGTGTATCCTGTGGATTGCGGCAGCATTGTTATTGACGGAGTGGATGTGACGAAACTGCCCGAATATAAGCGGGCCAAGTACCTGGGCCGGGTGTTCCAGGATCCTATGACCGGCACGGCCGCAGATATGCAGATCGAAGAAAATCTTGCGCTGGCTGCCCGCCGGGGCAAGAGAAGAACCTTGCGGGTCGGTATTACCAAAAAGGAAAGAAAAGAGTACAAAGAGCTGCTGAAGATTCTGGGCCTGGGTCTGGAAGAAAGACTGACGGCTAAGGTAGGCTTGCTTTCCGGCGGCCAGCGGCAGGCGCTGACCCTGTTGATGGCAACGCTGAAAAAGCCCAAGCTGCTGCTTCTGGACGAGCACACCGCAGCCCTTGACCCCAAGACCGCCCAAAAGGTGCTGGATATCACCGAAGAGGTGGTTGCCAAGGATAATCTGATGACCATTATGATCACCCACAATATGGCAGATGCCATCCGGGTGGGCAACCGTCTGATTATGATGCACGAGGGCCGCGTCGTGGTAGATGTAAAGGGCGAGGAGAAGAAAAACCTCACCATCGAGCAGCTGCTGCAGCTGTTCGAGGCATCCAGCGGCAGCCAGTTTACCAGCGACAAGGTTATGCTTTCAAAATAATACCATTGGCGTTGCAGGCAGTTTTGCCTGCAACGCTTCTTTGGTTTTGGGGAATACTTGCGTAGAATGGTGTTTTGGTATATAATAATAGATATTAAAATGCAGGGGGCATACGATGGATTTTAAGGTATTGGCAGTGGGCGATGTGGTAGGCGGACCCGGTATGGAACGGGTGCGCCGGAGCTTGCGCTGGCTGAAAAGAAAGACGGGGGCGGATTTTGTGGTGGTCAACGGCGAAAACGCCAGCGTGGTGGGCATCACCCCCCAGCAGGCGGAGGATATTTTGGATGCCGGCGCCGATGTGATCACCATGGGCAACCATACCTTTGCCAAGCGGGAGATCGTCCCCTATATGGACGACAGCGCCCGTATTCTGCGGCCTGCCAACTATGCTCCGCAGGCTCCCGGCGTGGGCTATGGCATTTATGAGACGAATTGTGGCCCGGTGGCGGTCATTGACCTGCAGGGCCGGGTGAATATGGATTATACTCCGGACAATCCCTTCCTGCAGGTGGAAAAGATATTAAAAGAAATTGATACCAAGCTGATTTTGGTGGAGCTGCACGCCGAGGCCACCTCGGAAAAATTGGCTATGGGCTATATGCTGGACGGCCGAATCAGCGCCCTGTGGGGCACGCACACCCATGTGCCCACCGCCGACGCCCAGGTGCTGCCCAAGGGCACCGGCTATGTGACGGATCTGGGTATGACCGGCCCGAAGCATTCGGTTTTGGGCATCCGGCCGGAGCTTTCCATTGCCAAATTCAAGGGCGACCTGCCGGAGCGGTACCGCTGGGCGGACGGTCCTACCAAGTTAGAAGCGGTTTTATTTACCATTGACAGCCGGACCGGCCTGTGCCGTAAGGTGGAAAGGGTGGATGTTTGCGATGAAGATCCTACACACAGCTGACTGGCATCTGGATTCCCCTATGCAGGGGGCGGAGCAGCTGCGGCAGGCCTTAGCGGCCATCCCCGGGCAGATTTTTGAGATCTGCCGGCAGGAAAAGTGCGACCTGGTGCTGCTGGCCGGCGATATATTTGACGGCGCCTACACCCCCCATACCTATCAGGACTTGTACGATGTATTGAAGGCTATGGCGGTGCCGGTGTTTATCACACCCGGCAACCACGATTATGCCGGTCTGGACAGCCCCTGGCAGAAAGAACTTTGGCCGGAGAATGTGCATATTTTCAAGTCCGCCGGTATTTCTTCCGTGGCGGTGCAGTCGCTGGACCTGCGGGTATTTGGCGCAGGCTTTGAGGCTATGGATTGCCCGGCGCTGCTGGCAGGATTCCGGGCAGAGAGACCGGAAAAGTATGCCATCGGCATCTTCCACGGCGACCCCACCCAGATAAACTCTACTTATAACCCCATCACCCGGCAGCAGGTGGAAGCATCGGATTTGGATTATTTGGCTCTGGGCCATATCCATAAGGCCGACAGCTTTAAAGCAGGTAAGACCTTGTGCGCCTGGCCCGGTTGCCCCATGGGCAGAGGGTATGATGAGCAGGGGCAAAAGGGCGTGTACATTGTGGAGCTGGAGGAGACGGCCTCTGTGCGCTTCCTGCCCCTGGACACCCCACGGTTTTATGACCTGCAGGCAGAGGTGTCGGCCCTGTCCGGCGTCTTGCCCCCGGTGGCAAGCAACGATTATTACCGGGTGACTCTGGTAGGTAGCTGCGAGACACCGGACCTTACAAAATTACAGGCCGAGTATGCCCACATTCCCAACCTTGTCCTTCGGGATAAGACCACCCGACCGGTGGATGTGTGGGGCAGCTTGGGCGAGGATAGCTTCGAGGGCGTGTATTTTGGCCTTTTGAAGACGGCTATGGAAGATGCTGACCAAGAAGAAAAACAGGAAGTGTTGCTGGCGGCGGAGATATCCCGTCAGCTTTTGGAGGGACAGGAGGTGAGCCTGCCGTGAAGATTCTTTCTATGACAGCCACCTTTGGCAAGCTCTCCCGGAGTGTTCTGACTTTAGAGCCGGGGCTGAATGTCATCGATGCCCCCAATGAGTGGGGCAAAAGCACCTGGTGCGCCTTTATTATGGCTATGCTCTACGGCATTGACACCGGTGACCGCACCAAGGCCGGTCATCTGGCGGACAAGGAGCATTATGCCCCCTGGTCCGGCCAGCCTATGTCCGGCAGTATGCAGATCCTGTGGAACGGCAGGGAGATCACCCTGCAGCGGCAGAACAAGGGCCGTACCCCGTTGGGTGAGGTGAAGGCTTACGAGACCCATACCGGTATCCCTGTGCCGGAATTGGAGATCGCCGCGCCGGGACAGGTGCTGTTGGGCGTGGAGCGAAATGTGTTTGCCCGGGCCGGCTTTGTCCGTCGCGCCCAAATGCCGGTGACAGAGGATGATGCCCTGCGCCGCCGGTTGAATGAGCTGGTGACCACCGGCGATGAGAGCGGCGCGTCCGACGATCTGGAGCAGAAGCTAAATAAGCTGAAAAATAAGTGCAAGCATAATAAGACCGGTCTGATTCCTGAGACGGAAGCAGAACTGAAGGCGGTGGAGGATAAGCTGCAGCAGATGCGTTCCCTCCAGGAGCAGATCGACAGCATTACCCAGCAGCAGATCCGTCTGCAGCAGCAGTTAAAGCTGCTGGAGAATCACAGGCAGGCCCTGCAGTATGCCCAGCAGCAGCAATATACCCAAAAGCTGGCTGCCGCCCAAGTGCGGCGGGATACCCAGGCCCAAACCCTCTTGCAGGCCCAGGCTCTATGCGAAAATTTGCCGTCCCAGGAAAAGCTGCGGCAGGATATGGCCTATGCCCAGCAGTTGCGGGAGACCCGGGATGCTTTGCATACCAAGGCCCAGCTGCTGCCGCCCTTGCCCCAAGAGCCTATCGCGCCGGAAGTATTCCGGGGAAAAGACCCCGATACTGTGGCAGCCGATGCGGCGCTGGATGGGAAGGTGTTTGCCCAGCTGCATAAGGATTTGAAAAAGCCGATACCTTATATTGTAGGCGGTGTGTTGCTGGCAGCAGGTATCGGACTTATGCTGGTATCTATTGTGGCCGGCGCATTGGCGCTGCTGGCCGGCGCGGGCGCGATCTTTGCCGGTATCGGAAAGCAGAAAAAACTGAAAAAGCAGATCGCGGAGTTATCTGACCGCTACCGGGGCATTCCCGCTGACCGCTGGGAGACCGCGGCAGGGGAGTATGCGGCAGCCCAGCTGGCATACCGGCAGGCATTGCAGACCCGGCAGCAGGAATTGGCGGATATTGACCGGCAGATGACGGAAAATACCGGGAAAATCAATACTCTGACGGCCAATGCGGGCATCGCCGCCTTTGAGGAGCAGTGCAGACAGGCCATGCAGGCTTATACCCATCTGGAGGAGCAGCGGCGGCTGCTGCACCAGGCGGAGGATGTGCTCCAGGCCCTTACCGGGGCCGGTAAGGAGGTACAGCCTGCCCAGTTTGAAGATACCCTTACCTATACCATGGCGGAGACCGACCGCTATCTGGCGGAAAACGATGTGCAGCGACGGCTGCTCCATCAGCGGCTGGGCCAGTGCCAGGGCCAGATGGAGGCCTTGGGACAGGCAGAAGCCCTCCGGGCCCGGCAGCATCAGCTGCAGGCGCGCATTGCAATGCTGGAGACCTATGACCGGGCCATTGCCCGGGCTCAACAGACCCTGCAGGCCGCAAAGCAGGAGCTGCAGCGGCGGTTTGCCCCCCAGATCGCCCATCGGGCCCAGGAACTCTTTGGGGCCCTTACCCGGCAGCGCTATCAGCGCCTGATGATGGGTCAGGACTTTTCTTTGGAGACGGTTGCAGGGGATGAGGTCAACACCCATGGTACTCTGTGGCGCAGCGACGGAACGGTGGATCAGATGTATTTGGCATTGCGTATGGCGGTGGCGGAGGCGCTGACCCCGGAAGCGCCTTTGGTGCTGGACGATGCGCTGGTGTGCTTTGATGATGACCGTCTGGCGGCGGCGCTGGAGATCCTGCAGCAGGCATCTGACCGGAAGCAGGTTATCATCTTTACCTGCCAAAGCCGGGAGCGGGAATGGAAACAGGAGGCAGCGGAATGAAAGTGATTGAAACAAAAAATGCCCCCGGGGCCATCGGTCCATACAGTCAGGGCTATACAGTAAACGGCTTGATCTTTACCTCGGGTCAGATCGCCATAGACCCGGCCACCGGGGAGATCCCTGCGGGCATCGCAGAGCAGACCCACCAAAGCTGCAAGAATGTGGGCGCTGTTTTGCAGGCTGCCGGTACGGACTTTTCCAAGGTGGTCAAGACCACCTGTTTCCTGGCGGATATGGCGGATTTTGCGGAATTTAATGCGGTGTACGCCCAGTATTTTATCTCCAAGCCTGCCCGCAGCTGTGTGGCGGTCAAGAGTCTGCCCAAGGGTGTCCTGTGCGAAATCGAAGCCATTGCGGTGGAATGATATGGCGCCAGGGACATAGCATAGTATGAGGTGAAAGTATGGAAGGAATTCGGGAGATTACCTATTTGGGGGTGGCCCTACGGATCGTGGCGGCCATCATCATTGGCGGCCTGCTGGGTCTGGAACGGGGTATGAAGAACCGTCCGGCCGGTATGCGTACCTATATGCTGGTGTGCGTGGGCGCTTGCCTTGTTATGTTAACCAATCAGTATGTCTATCAGGTTTTTGACGCCGGCGACCCGGTGCGTATGGGCGCGCAGGTGGTCAGCGGCATCGGTTTTTTGGGCGCAGGCACCATTATCGTCACCCGCCGCAATCAGATCAAAGGTCTGACCACGGCTGCCGGCCTATGGACCTCTGCAGGTGTGGGTCTGGCGCTGGGCATTGGCTTTTATGAAGCGGCTTTTATCGGCGGCTTTGCCGTGTTCTTTGTCATCACCCTGTTGCAGAAAATGGACAACAATATGCACCGCAAGAGCAGACAGATGGAGATCTATTTTGAACTGGCAGCCGATGTGTCTCTTGGGGATTTCCTCCGGGCCGTCCGTGACCAGGGCCTTGAGATCTACAATGTCCAGCGGGAGCAAGGGACCGATGCCCGCAACAGCCGGGCCTATATCGCATCTCTGAAGACCCGGAAGCGCAGCCACCACGGAGATATCCTGGAGCTGGTCCAGGGAACTGCCGGTGTGGTCTATATGGAAGAACTGTAAAAAAGTTCCCGGTCAACAGACCGGGAACTTTTATTTTGCAAAGGAATAGTTGGCAACAAAACGGACAAAGCAGTCCAGCGCAGGGAATTTCTTGCGGTTTTTCTTGCAGGCAAAGCCCAGTGTGCGCGTAAGGGGCGGATCCAGCTCCAGCAGGACTGTACCTTCGGCATTGCCTTTCAGCGCCAGCGCCGGCAGGATGGTAATGCCCAGGCCGGTGCGCACCATATTCACCACGGAAAGATCATCCTCAGACCGGAAATAGGTCAGTTCTTTAAACCGGGACACATCAAAATATTCCCGCAGAGGCAGATCATCGGTAAAGATCTGGGGGTAGTCGTACAGTTCCTCCCGGGAGATAACCGTCCGTGCGCCGACCATATTTTGCGGCGTAACCGCCAGAAACCGATCCTCCATAATGGCAGTCCATTCGTTATCCCGGAAGGCTGTGGTATCGGCGAAGAGAATATCTGCCCGGTCTTCCTGCAGCCATCCACCCAAATTGTCCGAAACCGTGACGGCGATTCGGATCTCCGGGTGCTGCTTTTTAAATTCTTTTAGAATATCTGACAGAAAATTCCGGGAGATACTGGAATGGGTAGCGATCCGCAGGGTAGGACCGGCGTGGCCTGCCAACTCCGCGGCGGTATCCAGCAGATCCTTTTCGCTTTGGAGCATGGCCTGCAGCTTGGGATACAGCGCCTTGCCCGCTTCCGTCAGTTCCACGCCCTTGGAATGGCGGTGAAACAACTGTACCCCCAGTTCCTTTTCAAAGGCGGCGGTCATATGGGAAAAGGCGGAGGGGGTGTAGGAAAACTCCTCTGCTGCCCGGGACAGACTTTGATGCTGCACCGCAGCCAATATGGCTTTGATCTTGAATGTATCCACAGAAAACACCCTTTCTGTTGTGAAAAAGTTTCATAGCAACATTATGATCCTTCTTACCAAAAATGTCAAGCCTTGTGTTATGGTATTGGCAGAAAGAAGGTGGGAAAATGCTGCACAGTCAAGGCAAACGGCCTGTGTGGGTGTATTACATAGCCCTTTTGTTTGTAGTCGTGTTCTGGGGCGTATCCTCGGTGCTCTACCACTACTTTTATAAATATTACTCCGCAGCGGTACTGGCGACGATTATGACATTCTTCTCGTCGGTGTTTTTTTGGATCTTAGCCAGAAAAAAATTAGCGGGCATCGACAAAAAATTCTTGAAGGTGACGGTGCCCATCTGCTTGCTGAACGCCCTTGGCTGTGTGCTGCAGCGCATTGGCCTGCAGTATACCACCCCGGCCAATTACGCGTTTTTTGAGCACCTGTCTTGTGTTGTAGTGCCGGTGGTGATGTTTATCCTGATTCGGAAAAAACCCAGGCGCATACAGGGGATCGCCGGCGTTTGCTGCCTGACGGGCTGCTTTATCCTGTGCGGTGTCAGCCTGTCCGGAGACAGCATGATGGGCGTTGGCGATGCGCTTTGTATCTCAGCGGGCATTTTGCTGGGTATGTGTGTTGCAGCCATCAGCGTTTACACCAAGGATATGGACGCGATTGCCTTTATGGCGATCTATATGACCACTTACTTTGTGATGTCCTTGCTGTTGGCCACGAGTCTGCACAATATCCGCATTGATGGGGTGCCGGTGGAACAGGCGGTCATCACTTGGAATCCGGCTATGCTGCTGCTTGTGATCGTGTTCGGCCTTGTGGATATCGCTTTGTGCTGGCTGTTGCGGACTGATGCGATCCGGCATATTGATCCGGTGACGGTGGCGACCATGAGCCCCTGCTCCGCAGTGATCACCGGCGCGGTATCCGTGTGGATGGGTATCGACAAAGCGACACCGAATCTGCTCATCGGCGGCAGTATTATCTTCCTGTCCGTATTCATTCCGGAGGTGATGGAGGCTATGTCCTCCCGGAAGAAAGTTACGGAACAATAAATTTGTACAGCTATCCAAAGGAACATCCCATTGCGTCAAAGCCCAGAGTTGGGCAGCAGGAAATATAAAACCGCTCCCCGGTAAGTTTACCGGGGAGCGGTGCATTTTTACAGATCAAAATAGCGGGCGGCGTTGCGGTAGCTGACACCCTCGATGATCTTCTGCAGGGAAGCGTCTATATTGGGGTACTCGCCGTTTTCTACCCAAGCGCCTACCAGATTACACAGGATCCGGCGGAAATAATCGTGCCGGGCGTAGCTGAGGAAGGAACGGGAGTCGGTGAGCATACCGATAAAGTTGCCCAAAAGGCCCAGATTGCCAAGGGAGATCATCTGATCCTGCATACCCACCTTGTGGTCATTGAACCACCAGGCAGAGCCGTGCTGGATCTTGCCGGGGACGGTAGCGTCCTGGAAGCAGCCGATGAGCGAACCCAGCTGGGCATTGTCCACAGGGTTCAGGGAGTACAAAATGGTCTTGGGGCAGGCGCCGGCCTCGTCCAGCCTGGACAGGAGCTTGGCGATGTTGCCGCCGCAGGTGTTCTGGGCGATGGCATCCACGCCGGTGTCCGGGCCTTGCAGCGTGAAGATCCGCCGGTTATTGTTCCGCAGGCAGGAATAGTGCAGCTGCATTGCAATGTTCAGCCGGGCGTAGGCCTTGCCTAAGTGCAGCAGGATCACGGTCTGGAAGCCTTCCACCTCTTTGGTGGTCAGCGCCTTGCCCTTGAGGGCCTTTTTATAGACCTTGTCGGCCTGCTCCAGGGTGCAGTTCTGATAGGGGACATAGTCAAGACCGTGGTCGCTTGCCTTGCAGCCTCGGGCGTGGAAGTATTCCAGCCGCAGGGTCAGCGCGTCCAGCACATCGGTCATGGTGGGCAGGGTCTTCTTGCCAACAGAAGCGGCAAGCCGGGCCATATATGCTGTCCAGCCGGCCTTGTGGATATTCACCGCTTTGTCGGGCCGGAAGGAGGGGGCAACCACCACAGAAAAGGTCTCGTCGGTGGCGATTTTCTCGTGCCACTGCAGATCGTCAATGGGATCGTCGGTGGTGCCGATAAAGGCAACCTTTGCTTTCTGAATCAGACCGCGGGCGGAGAAAGCCGGGTCGTTCTGCAATTTTTCATTGCAGATCTCCCAGATCCGGGGCGCGGATTCCTCGGTCAGCGGCTCGGTGATACCGAAAAACTGCTGCAGCTCCAGATGACACCAGTGATACATAGGGTTGCCGATGGCCATTTCCAAGGCCTGGGCAAATTTTAAAAATCGTTCGTAGGGGGGCTTGTTGCCGGTGATATAGCATTCCTCCACGCCATTAGAGCGCATAAGCCGCCATTTGTAGTGGTCGCCGGCCAAAGTGCCGTCGGGATTTTGGCCGCCCAGCCACAGCTCGGTCATATTGGAAAACCGCCGGTCCTGGTAAATTTCTTGGGGACTCAGATGGCAGTGGTAATCCACAAGGGGGAGCTTTTCGGCAAAATCGTGGAACAGGTGCTTGGCAGTTTCCGTTTCCAGAAGAAAATCCTTATCCATAAATGCCTTCATATTCAGTCTCCTTTAGTACATAGGGGGGCGGATATACAGTTCGTGGGAGGTGGGGGCAGGCCGGGCGTGCACGCCGGAGACCAACCCCAGCATGGCATACAGCGACACGATGGAGGTGGCGCCATAGCTGATAAAGGGCAGGGTCAGACCGATCACGGGACCAACACCGGTACACATACCGATGTTGATGATGGTTTGGAAGATCAGCGCCGCCGCCGCGCCGAAGCACACCAGCCGGCGGGTATAGTCTTTGCTGTGGGTGCCCACCCAAATGCACCGGGCGATAATCAGACCCAACAGGATCAAAATGGAGGCGCAGCCCACAAATCCCAGCTCCTCGCCTACGGTGGAAAAGATAAAGTCCGTATGCTGACCGGTAAAGGGAGCATTTTGGGTGCGGTGACCGTCGAACAGACCCTGTCCGGTGAAGCCGCCGCCGGTGAGCGTCATCTTTGACAGATTGAACTGATACAGAACACCTGTGCCGGCTGCGTCCAGAGAGGGATCAAACAAAACCTGAATACGCAGCCGCTGATAATCATCCAGCATGGGCCAAAGAATGGGGAATGCCACGGCAACAAAGGCAATGCCTGCCAAAAACCACAGATAGCTGACGCCACCGGTAAAGGCCATAGCCAGGAAAATAAACACATAGATCAAAGAAACGCCCATATCCTTGGACAGCACCATATTGGCAACGAACAATAGTCCCAAATGCAAACCCATGTGGAATACCGCAATGGGGGAGGATATCCGTTCTTTATAGGTGGTCATAACCGATGCCATAATGAGAATGTAGGTGATCTTACAGATCTCCGCTACCTGGATGTTAAAGGGAAGCAGGGGCAGCTTGACCCAGCTGCGGTTACCGCCGATGGTCTGGCCAAAAGGGATCAGCAATGCCAAAAACAGGAAATTGAAGATCACCAGAAACAGACGGCGTTCTGTGATAAATTCTAGATCGATGGAGGATACCACCGCGTACAGCAATATACCGATGACAGCGCCCACGATTTGCATGATAATATAACGCAGAGAGTTCAGGTAATTGGTGGCGCTGGCGATAATGAGCACACCGAAGGCGGTGGTGATAACGCACAGCAGAAGCAGTACCCAGTCGCCTTTGCGAATGGACTCTTTCAGCCGTTGCCAGTATTGGTTCATAGGTATGCTCCTTTCCTTAGAAGATAGGGTTAGTATAGCATTTTTTGCCGGGTAATGCAAGGTAAAAAAGCAGGGCGGTAAGATTTACCGCCCTGTAGGTTATATTATGCCAGATAGATGGCCTTGCAGGCCAGCATGGTCATATAGCAGTCCAGCTTGCTGACCACTTCGATGGGCGCGTGCATTGCAATCACAGGCACGCCTGCGTCCACGGTGACGATATTCCGGTCGGCCATATAGCCGGCAACGGTGCCGCCGCCGCCTTGGTCCACCTTGCCCAGTGTGGCGATCTGCCACAGAACACCGGCATTATTCAGCGTGGAGCGGATGTGGCCCATAGCCTCAGCGGATGCATCGGATGCGCCGGCCTTACCACGGGAGCCGGTATACTTGCAGATGGCAACGCCGTAATTGAGCTTGGAATTGTTCCGACGGTCGGAGACCTCGGGGAAGTTGGGGTCGAAAGCGTTGGTCACATCGGCAGACATGCAGAAGGAGTGGGCGAAGCAATCTCTGAGCTTGACACCCTGGATATCGCACAGGGTCTCCATAAAGTACTCAAAGACCTGGCTCTTCATGCCGGAAATGCCAACAGAGCCGATCTCTTCCTTGTCGGCCAGGATGCACACGGCGGTGTGCTTGGGTGTGCCCATATGGAACAGAGGCTCCATCTGTGCGTAGGCGCAAACACGGTCGTCGTGGCCGTAGGCGCCCAACAGGCTTCTGTCCAGACCCACCTCACGGCACTTGCCGGCAGGCACGATGGTCAGCTCGGCGGACAGGAAGTCAGCCTCGGTGATGCCGTACTTTTCGTTCAGGAACTTCAGAATGTGCAGTTTGACGGTGTCGCCTTCCTCGCCGCACAGGGGCTCGGTGCCCAAAATCACATTCATCTGCTCGCCCTCAATGACCTTGGCGGCAGGCTTCTGCATCTGGTCAGCAGCCAGGTGGGGCAGCAGGTCGGAGACGTACAGAACGGGATCGGTATCGTCCTCACCGATGGTGATGTCGATCATCTTGCCGTCGGCGCGGTATACAACGCCGTGGATGGCCAGAGGAATGGTAGCCCACTGGTACTTCTTCACGCCGCCGTAGTAATGGGTCTTGAAATAGGCAATCTCGGCATCTTCATACAGGGGATTGGGCTTTAAGTCCAAACGGGGGGAGTCGATGTGGCTGGCACAGATGTTAGCGCCCTTTGCAAGGCTCTCCTGGCCGATGACTGCCAGCAGGATGCTCTTGTTGCGGTTGTTGTAGAAAACCTTGTCGCCGGGGTTCAGGGTCATACCGGAAACCAGGGGCTTAAAGCCGTTGGACATGGCGGCGGTCACAGCCCAGGCGGTTGCCTCCCGCTCGGTCTTACAGGCGTCCAAAAATGCAGCGTAACGCTTGCAGTAGCCGTTCATTTCCGCCCGCTGCTCCTCGGTGAGCTTGGCATAGCCGTTTTCGGATTTATTTAACAGATTCTTCAGTTCTTCCATAAAAAATTCTCCTTTCGGGTCAATCTTCTTTTATTATAGACAGATTTTGAAAAAAGGCAAGGCATTTTACCTGGAAATCTACCTGGGTGCCGGTATTTTCCAGAACATAATCGCACTTTTCTTTAAAATAACTTTCCGGCTTTTGGGCGCGGATCCGGGCGGTGGCTTCTTCCTGGGTAATGCCGTCCCGGGTCATCAGCCGGGCGATCCGGTCTTCTTCTGGGGCGGTAATTGCCACGGTCACATCGCAAAGCGCTCCAAGACCGCCGTCAAACAGTTCAATGGCATCGATGGCGATGGGAACGCCGCCGGAGGCATGGTTCAGCCGCCGCTGCACTTCCTTTTTTACCGCGCCGTGGGTGATGGCGTTTAAGTCCTTCAGCGCCGCCGGGTCGGAAAATACAATGCCGGCAAGCTTTTTTCGATTTAATTTTTTGTCTTCCACGCAGCCGGGGAAACGGTTTTCAATGGCGTCCAGCAGGGAAGCATCCTGCATAAGCAATTCATAATAGATTCGGTCGCAGTCCATAATGATTCCGTTAAAATCCGTTTCAATGGTCCGCAATGCGGTGGTCTTGCCGCAGCCGGTGCCGCCGGTGATGCCGATAACCATACCCCGGGGCGCTGGGTCTACCGTGCGGAAGCCGGCGGCTTTTAAAAGCCGGTTCTGTACTGCCAAGGCTTTGCCGCTGCCGTTGGGTCGGCGGGCAAAAACCGTGCCAATGGCCGGGTCATCCAGCTCCCGCAGCGCGGCAAACAGACCAGCCATCAGCGAATCCACATCTTTTTCCTTGCCGTAGGCCAGGGGATTGAAGGGCGCGAAAATATCCAGCTCTTCCTCAAAACACAGCACCCGGTTGCTGGGTTTGTAATGCTTCTCGATGTATTTGGCCGCCGCCTCCTTGGAGCCGGTGACCACAATGACTTCACATGCCGGGGCATAGTGCCGGTACTTCATTCCCGGCGCCTTGACGACAGCGTCATTGGCAACGGATTCGGTGATCGCCTTGTCGATGATCAGATCGCCAACCACCTCTACAAGCTGGTGCTCGGTGATGCCGCCGGGCCGCAGCAGCCGGGGGCGGTCATCGCTTAAGTCGATAATGGTGGATTCCACACCAACCCGGCAAGGGCCGTCGTCTACAATGGCGGCGATTTTGCCGTCGTGATCGTGGAGCACATGCTGGGCGGTAGTGGTGGAGGGTTTGCCGGAGATATTGGCAGAGGGCGCGGCGATGGGTACGCCGGAGCGCCGGATAATTTCCCGGGTGACCTCACAATCGGGGCAACGGACAGCCACCGTGGGCAACCCTGCGGTGGTGCATTTGGGGACGCAATCCTTGGCCGGCAGTACCATAGTCAGCGGGCCGGGCCAGAATTTCTCAGCTAAGGTATAGGCAACCGCCGGGATGCTATGGCAGAATTTTTCCATATCCTTTGCATCTGCAATGTGCAGGATCAAAGGGTTATCCTGGGGACGGCCCTTGGCAATGAAAATTTTGGCAACCGCATCGGGATTCAATCCGTCTGCGCCCAAGCCGTACACCGTCTCCGTGGGAATGGCCACCAGTTCGCCGTTATTTATGAGTTCTGCCGCAAGGGCAGGTGTTTCCGCACCCAGGGCAGGCAAATATAAGGTTTTCATAGAATACCTCCATTATGAGAAAAGGAGCAGCAAGCGCTGCTCCTTTTGAAATCACATAGTGGGCTGGTTAGCAGCTTCGATGATCTGGACGAACTTTTCGGGAACCAGGGAAGCGCCGCCGATCAGACCGCCGTCGATATCGGGCTGGGCCAGCAGCTCGTAGGCGTTCTTCTCGTTCATGCTGCCGCCGTACAGAATGGAGATGGCCCGGGCATTCTTGGAGGAGTACAGCTTGCGGACTACGGTGCGAATGCTCTCACAAACCTCCTGCGCCTGCTCGGGGGTGGCGGTCAGGCCGGTGCCGATGGCCCAGATGGGCTCGTAGGCGATGACGACCTTGCGGATCTTATCCTCGGGAACGCCCTTCAGACCCAGCTTGATCTGCATAGCAATGTGCTCGGCAGTTACGCCGTTTTCCCGCTGCTCCAAAGTCTCACCGCAGCACATAATGGGGGTCAGACCGGCTTCCAGAGCGGCCAGAACCTTGGCGTTGACGGTGGCGTCGGTCTCGCCGAACATCTCGCGACGCTCGGAGTGGCCGATGATGACATACTTACAGCCGGCATCTACCAGCATCTCGGTGGACAGCTCACCGGTAAAAGCGCCCTTTGCTTCAAAGTGGCAGTTCTCGGCGCCAATACCGATGCGGGTATCGCGGACAGCGCGGACCGCTGCGGGGATGCAAACGGCGGGCACGCACAGGGCAATGTCACACCAACGGCCCTTGGGCAGGATGCCCTTCAGCTCATTCATAAACTCCTTGGTCTGGGAGGGGGTCTTATTCATTTTCCAGTTGCCGGCGATGACGGTCTTACGGTACTTTCTGTTCATTTTCTTTTCTCCTTTATATGCGCATCGCTAAGCGATGTGTAAATTCAAAGTTAATCAGGCTTCTCCTTGAGGAGAAGCTGTCAGCGGAGCTGACTGATGAGGTGTAAAGCGAATCAAACACCTCATCCGACCCGGCTTACGCCGGGCCACCTTCCCCTCGAGGGGAAGGCTTGGCCAGTGCGTTATTTAATTATTTGTCCTGCAGGCAAGCGATACCGGGCAGCTCCAGGCCTTCCAGGAATTCCAGGGAAGCGCCGCCGCCGGTGGAGATGTGGGTGATCTGGGAAGCAAAGCCCAGCTGCTCGCAGGCTGCTGCGGAGTCGCCACCGCCAACGATGGTTACGGCATCACTGTCAGCCAGAGCCTGTGCAACGGCAATGGTGCCCTTAGCCAGAGTGGGGTTCTCAAACACGCCCATAGGTCCGTTCCAGACCACGGTCTTGGCAGCCTTGGCAGCAGCGGCGAAAGCCTCGCAGGCCTTGGGGCCGATGTCCAGACCCATCTGGTCAGAGGGAATGGCGGTGCAGTCAACATACTCTACGGGAATCTCAGCGTCGATGGGGTTGGGGAAGGAAGCAGCCACAGCGGTGTCCACGGGCAGCAGCATGTTGACGCCCTTGGCCTTGGCCTTGGCCATCATTTCCTTGCAGTAGTCCAGCTTCTCGTTGTCCACCAGAGACTTGCCAACGGTGTAGCCCTGGGCAGCCAGGAAGGTATAAGCCATACCGCCGCCGATGATCAGAGTATCCACCTTCTCCAGCAGATTGTTGATAACATTCAGCTTGTCGGAGACCTTAGCGCCGCCCAGGATGGCGACGAAGGGACGCTCGGGGTTGGCCAGAGCCTTGCCCATAATGGAAACTTCCTTCTGCACCAGATAGCCGGAAACAGCAGGCAGGTAGTCAGCTGCGCCGGCGGTGGAGGCGTGGGCGCGGTGTGCAGCGCCGAAAGCATCGTTTACAAAGATGTCAGCCATAGAGGCCAGTTCCTTGCTCAGCTCGGGATCGTTCTTGGTCTCGCCCTTCATGTAACGGGTGTTTTCCAGCAGCATCACATCGCCCTCTTTGAGAGCGGCAGCCTTGGCCTTGGCATCCTCGCCAACCACATCAGAAGCCATAATAACTTCCTTGCCCAGCAGCTGGCTCAGGCGGTCAGCAACGATCTTCAGGCTCAGCTCGGGTTTCCACTCGCCCTTGGGCTTGCCCATGTGAGAGCACAGAATGACCTTTGCACCCTTCTTCACCAGGTACTCAATGGTGGGCATAGCAGCCACGATCCGCTTGTCGGAAGTGATCTTGCCGTCCTTGGTGGGGACATTGAAATCGCAGCGGCACAGAACCCGCTTGCCGGCTACTTCAATGTCTTCGATAGACTTCTTGTTGTAGTTCATAGTTATTCCTCCATATTGGTTATTTACGCATTTTGCCGAAATCCTGCAGACCGGGGTAGTCCAGCTGCCGCAGGGCTTCAAACACGGTGATGGCTACCGCATCGCTCAAATTTAAACTCCGGGCCTCCTGCCGCATGGGGATCCGCACGCAGCTGTCATAGTGCTGCTCCAGGAAATCCTCCGGCAGACCCTTGGTCTCTTTGCCGAAGAACAGATAGCAGCCGTCCTCAAAATTGGCCTCGGTGTAGCACCGGGGGGCTTTGGTGGACAGACACCACATCTGGCGCACATCGTTTTTGGCAAAGAAATCGTCTAAGTTTACATAATCTCTGACGGTTACCAAGTTCCAGTAGTCAAGACCGGCCCTTTTTACGGCTTTTTCGGAAATGTCAAAGCCCAGCGGGCGGATCAGGTGGAGATTGCAGCCGGTAGCGGCGCAGGTCCGGGCGATATTGCCGCAGTTTTGCGGAATTTCCGGCTCTACCAGCACGATGTTCAGCATTCCATTCACCCCGGTTTTTGTGCTTTCCGGGTAATCCCGGCGTTCGAGAATCATTGTAAGGCAAAACTGCCGCAAAATCAATGAAAATCTTATAAAAAAATCAACTTTTCATAGTATCCACATAAAAAAAGCCCGTCTGCGTGCAAATTTGTGGAAAATGCGGACGGGGTGGGCGGTGAAAACCTGCAAAATGTAACAGATGATTGACATTTGGGCACTTTTGTGAGAAAATAAAGCAATCAAATTTACCGATAAGGGGATTATCCAAATGATGCAATCCAGAACACATAATTGCGGCGAGCTGCGGCTGGCCGATGCGGGAAAAGCCGTCACTTTGGTCGGCTGGATGGAAAATGTCCGTGAGGTGGGCGCCAACTTTGCTTTTGTGGTGCTTCGCGACTTTTACGGCACTACCCAGGTAGTGATCGAGACCGAGGAAATGATGCAGGCCATCAAGGGCCTAAATAAGGAGACCACCATCTCCGTCACCGGCGCTGTCCGGGAGCGGGAGAGCAAGAATCCCAAGCAGGCTACCGGCGATATCGAGGTCGTGCCTACCGCCATCAAGGTGCTGGGCAAGTGTATCCACAACTCCCTGCCCTTTGAGATCAACAAGAGTAAGGATGCCGACGAGAATGTAAGACTTAAGTATCGCTATCTTGACCTGCGGAATCCCGCTGTCAAGAGCAATATTATCCTGCGCTGCCAGGTGGTTGCCGAAATTCGCCGGCTGATGACGGAGAAGAATTTCTTAGAGATCACCACCCCTATTCTGACTGCTTCTTCTCCCGAGGGCGCCCGTGACTATCTGGTGCCTGCCCGGAATCACCCCGGCAAGTTCTATGCCCTGCCTCAGGCACCCCAGCAGTTTAAGCAATTGCTGATGACCTCCGGCTTTGACCGTTATTTCCAGATCGCTCCCTGCTTCCGGGATGAGGATGCCCGTGCCGACCGTACCCCCGGTGAGTTCTATCAGCTGGATATGGAAATGGCCTTTGCTTCTCAGGATGATGTGCTGGCAACTCTGGAGGATGTGCTGCAGCCTATC